>DAIOXD010000109.1:0-6541 GCA_036758145.1 Candidatus Limnocylindrales bacterium | reverse complement strand
CCTACGCGATGGGCTGCTGCGGGACGGGCGTGGCGCTCATGACCCACATCGGGACGGCGGTCGGGCAGTGGCTGGCGGGCGGCGAAGCGCCGATCTTGGCCAAGCTCAAGTTCCCGCTCGTCCCCGTGCCGTACGAAGGCCGGCCGTGGTTCCTGCCGGTCGTCGGGGAGTGGTTCCGCCTCCAGGACCGGCTGGCGGCGAGGTCGCGCCGCGGGGAAGCGTAGCGACGGTCGTGGCCTTGCGTCCCTGTGCGATGATCGGCCCATGTTCGAGTACGGCAACGGCGTCAGCCAGGTGGCGGGGAAGGCCGGGGGCGCGGGAGGCAGCAGCGGCCGGTCGATGGACGTCGGGGCGTCGCTCGGCCAGTTCGTCAACGATTCGGCACACACCATCTCGACGATGCCGCCGGCCGCGCTGCTGGCCGGGGTCGTGATCGTCGTCATCGGCCTGCTCGTGCTCAAGCGAGCGTTCTGACCGAGGCTAGCGTTCGGCGGCGGCGAGGCGTCGAAGCGTCGCCAGCAGGCCGTCGATGTCATCCTCGGTCGTGAGGTAGTTGAGGATCCCGGCGCGCAACCAGGTCGCGCCGCGGAGCCGGGTCGTCGTCAACCAGCCTTCGCCGGAGATCTCGAGGGCGCGTTGGAGTCGATCCTGGTGGGCGTCGAGCTCGACGGCCGACAGCGACTTCGCGGCATCGCGCCCGCCGGGCAGGTGCCGGAAACAGACGACCGACAGTTCCGGCGTCTCGGGGATCGCCTCGAAGTCGTCCGACTCCGCGCAACGGTGGGCGAGGAGCGCCGCGAGGTCGTCGTTCGCCTCGATGAGACGCCCGAACCCCACCGTGCCGAGGTGCTTCCACGACATCCAGAGCTTGAGCGCGCGCCAGCGTCGGGTGCCCTCGAAGCTCAGCTTGTAGAAGTTGAGCTGGTCGGCGCGGTCGTCGTGGTGGTCGGGGCCGTCGGGGCCGACCGCCGGCGTCTCGCCGCCGCGGTAATACTCGGGCGCCCGGCCGCCGAACACCTGGGCGAGATGCGCACCGTCTCGCACCAGCAGGCCGCCGATGTCGTACGCCTGGAAGAACCATTTGTGCGGGTCGACCGTCACCGAATCCGCGCGCTTGAGGTCCGGCACCCGGCCCGCATCGCGCTCTGACAGCTGGGCGCCACCGCCATACGCGGCATCCACGTGGAGCCACAACCCCTCGACCCCGGCGACGTCCGCGAGCTCGCCGACCAGGTCCACGGAACCCGTGTTGGTCGATCCGACCACCGCGGCGATCGCAAACGGTGTGAGCCCCGCGGCCCGGTCCCGCGCGACGGCCTCCGCGACCGGGGCGCCGTGCAGCCGGAATCGCTCGTCGGACGGGACGACGACGAGCGTCTCGGCCGGGAAACCCAGCAGGTCGAGCGCCCGCCCGATCGAGAAATGCGTCTGGTCCGAGGTGTAGACACGGACGCCTTCGAGTAGCGCGCCGCGTGGTGGCCGGCCCGTGCCCAGGATCCGCCCGAGGTGGATGTCGCGGGCAAGGGCCATTCCCATGAAGTTGGCCATCACGCCGCCGGAGGTGAGCAGCCCGAACGACGCGGGTGCGTAGCCCGCCAGGTCGCACAGCCAGCGGACGACCTCCTCTTCGACGAAGGTCGCGAGCGGGCCGGCGTGCCAGACATCGACGCCCTGGTTGGTCATCTGGGCGAGCAGCTCGCCCATCATCGAGATCGGGAGCGGCGGCGGCGTGAAGTAGCCGAACTGGCGCGGGTGCTGCGCGTTCATCTGGCCGCCCGCGAGGCGGTCGCGGAACTCAGTGAGGATCGCGGCGACGGGAGTGGGCCGGGCTGGCGCGGGTGCCGGGCCACCCGCCGCGCCGAAGAACCGGGCGCGGAGCTCTGCGTAGGGCGCCGGATCGCCCATCGCCCGTTCGGCTGCCTGCTCGTACAGGAAGTCGAGGGCGACCGCCCAGGTGTCCGCCCCGAGACGCTCCATCGCCGCGCGCGACGTCGCGCCATCGCCGTAGCCGATGAGCTCGGGTTCGGGGTGCCAGTCGAAGCGGTCGCGCGGGCCGGTCATGGACCGCGATGGTAGCGGGAGTGGCGTGTCGGGTTCCCGGGTCCGGCCACGCCGTCCGGTATCGTTCGCCCGTGACCGACGACGACGCCCGTGCCTGGCTCGACGACCACCTCCGCGACCTGGGCGTGCCCTACGAGCTCTTCCCATGCGACCCGTCGCTGGCCGATACGGCCGCGTTCTGTGCCGCTTACGGGTTCTCGCCAGAGGATTCCGCCAACACGATCGTGGTGATCGGCAAGTCCGATCCGCCTCGGTATGCGGCCTGCGTGACGCTGGCGCCCTACCGACTCGATGTGAACCGCACCGTCCGCGACCGGCTGGGGACGCGCAAGGCGTCGTTCGCGCCCGCGGAGGACACGGCGGCGCTGACCGGGATGCAGATGGGCGGCGTCACGGTCTTCGGTCTGCCGCCCGACCTTCCGATCTGGGTGGACGCCCGGGTCATGGCGCGCGAACGGATCGTCCTGGGCGGTGGATCGCGCTCGTGGAAGGTCATCGCCTCGCCGGCGATCCTGCGCGCGCTGCCGGGAGTGGAGGTCGTCGAAGGCTTGGCGAACGAGCCGCCACCGAACCCGCCGTCGACGCCGACGCCGACGCCGTGAGCGCGCCATCCAAGGCTTCGAAGGTTCGTCTCCGACCCGTCGACGATGCCGATGTAACGGTCTTCCTCGCCAACCAGAACGACCCGATCGCCGTGGCGATGGCGGCGTATCCGACCCAGGAATCAGCACCGTTCTACGCCCATTGGGTGCAGATCCGGGCCGATCCTACGGTGACCACCCGGACGATCCTTGTCGAGGGCAAGGTCGCCGGCGACATCGTGAGCTGGCTGAACAAGGGCCAGCGTGAGGTCGGCTACTGGGTCGGCCGGCCGTTCTGGGGTCGAGGCGTTGCGACCGCGGCGCTTCGGCTCCTGCTCGATGAGCTCCCGGTCCGGCCGGTGATGGCCCACGTCGCCCTGGACAACATCGGCTCGCGACGCGTCCTGGAGCACTGTGGGTTCATCGTCGTCGGTGAGGCCGTTGCCGATGACGGAGTGCAGGAGTGGATCCTCCGGCTGGAGTAACGCCGCACGAGCGCGGTGTGCCGGCCAGAGCGCCCCGTCGCGCGCTCCCGTATCGTTCCGCCTCGTGACCGACCAGACGCCCGAGCCGAGCCCGCCGCCGAAACCCGCGCCGCCGTTCGATCCTCGCGCCGACCCGACCCCGCCGCGACCTCCTCGGCAGACCGGGCCGGTCCAGTATCGCGGTGAGGATCTTGAGCCCGAGCGCGGGCCGGGTCTCGGCTGCTTCCGGATCCAGCTCGTGGTCCTCGTCATCTTCATCGTTCTGACGCCGCTGACCGTCGTCTGGGATTGGCCGGTCCTCGTCAGCGGCGCCCTGCTCTTTGCGGTGATCGCGCTCCTCCTTGTCACGGGCCAAACCATCATCTTCCTGCTCCGGCTGGTCGCCGCCGACCGGCGGGGTCGCCGCCGGCCGCTCGCGAGCGGCTCGAAGACGGTGGGGGAACTCGAGGACTCGACGGCGACCGGGACCGACGAGGCATCGCCGAGCGTCATCGACCCGGACTCGCCGCCCGGGGAAGACCGTTAATCACGAAGGCCCCGTGCGACAATAGCCATCGGGCGCCCGCGCCCGGTCGATCGTTCGCCCTGGGAGGATGGCACCGGTGCCCGTGCTCGCGACCTACTTCAACGTCCGCCGCGGCCGCGACCCGTTCTTCAAGTTCTTCATGCGCACGATCTTCCCGAAGCAGGTGAAGGACTACGAAGAGAAGTTCGGGATCCGCTTCATCGGCTGGTTCAACGTCGCCCACGGCTGGGATTTCGATAACGTGATCCTGCTGGACCTCCCCGATTACGCCACGCTCGACAAGCTCGAAGCCGACGAGGCCACCCGTGCGCTCGGCCATCGCGCCGGCGAATGGATCTTCGAACGCCACCATTCGATGTTCCTGCGCGAACGGATGGGCCCGGATCTCGAGTACCACCCCTAGACTCTCCCCGACAGCAAACGGAGGCGACCTCATGGACAGCCACAACGACCTGCTCGGGGAGCTGGCGGCGGACGCCGCCCTCGAACGCTCTGACTTCATCGTCCAGGCCACCGAGCAACTCCGCAGGTTCCTCGACCACCACAAGGATCGGATCGCCGTCGTCGGTGGCCTGACGCTGATCGACGACGAGCCCGACTACCTGTCGATCGCGCCCGACCTCACCTTCCGCAGCCGCAGCCGGTATCTCGACGACATCACGGGCGAGTGGGTCAGCGAGACCGAGGTGATCGAATCCTCCTCCGAGCTCATCGAGCTCTACAACCCAGCTGACATCTACGCCGCCTTCGCCGAGGCGGCGCGCGAGGCGGCAGGGCTGCCCGCCGAACCGACCGCCGAGGGTGACCTCCTCGAGGTCGCCGGGATCTCGCCCGACGAGGCGGTCTCCCAGGGCGAGGATCCCTACGCCGCGGCCGCCGATTCGTGGGCCGCGGGTCAACCGATCTCCCTCTCCGAGGACGACGACGAATCGGCCGCCCGCCGGCTCTATGACCTCGCGCTCGAATACCAGGAACGCAGCCAGCGCAGTGAGGCGCGCCTGCTCGACGAGTTCGAGGGGGCATCGTCCGGCCTGGTCTCGGTCATCGGCGACCTGATCATCGTCGACGACGACGACGAGCGGCTCTCGCTGACCACGAGCGGCTTCCGGGCCGAGGTGGTGCCCGAGGATGCCGACGACGAGTGGCGCACCTTGACCGGCTCTGACGAGCTCGTCGAGTTCTACGACCCGACCGACGTCTTCGGCGACCTGGCCGACGCGCTCGCCGAGGCGTTTCCGGCCGTCGCGCCCGAACTCGCCGGGGCGTCGAGCAACGGCACCGGGGAGGGCGAAGGGAAGGGCCAAGGCGAAGGCGAAGGCGATGGTGGCGAGACCGTCGCGACCGCCGAGGCCGATGGCGACGCCGAGGACGAACCGACCGCGTGACGATGCGGCTCGCTGCGGCCGAGCTGGTCGAGAGTCGGGAGATCCTGCCGGGCCAATGGATCCAGGCCTATCACGCACCCGGCCTGGCCGTCGGCTCGCGGGCGGGCCAGTTCGTTCATGCCCGACCCGGGGATTTCTCCGGGATGATCCTGCGCCGTCCGTTCTCGCTCAATACCGCGGATGCCGCGACCGGGATCGTGACGATCCATTTCCGGGTCATCGGCCGTGGGACCGACTGGTTCACCCGGCTGCGCCCGGGCGACGCCATCGACCTGCTCGGCCCGCTCGGGCGCCCGTTCGAGGTGGATCCGCGCAGCCGGCACCTGCTGCTGGTGGCGGGCGGCCTCGGGATGGCCGGGGTCCGGATGCTGGTGGATGAGGCGATCCGCGACGGGCGCCGGGTGACGCTCCTGTTCGGGGCGGCTTCGGCGCGCGAGGTCTACCCCTCGAGCCTGCTCCCCGATGAGGTCGAGTACATCGTGGCGACCGACGATGGCAGCCTCGGCCACCACGGCTACGTCACCGACCTCGTCCCCGAGTACGAGGGCTGGGCCGACCAGGCGTTCGCCTGCGGCCCGGCGCCCATGCTCGCGGCGCTCGCGCGGTTGGCCGCGGGACGGCGTGACCGTCTCGGCGTCGCCAAGCTCGGGCGCAAGCGCGGCGCCGGCAAGGTCGACCCGGCCGGCTCGCCGGCGGCACGCCGCAAGGCGTTCCTCCAGGTGTCGATGGAGCAGAACATGGGTTGTGCGGTCGGGGCGTGTCTCGGCTGCGTCGTGATGAGCACCTCCGGGGTCCCGCAACGCGTCTGCCGCGAAGGTCCGGTCTTCGCCGCCGAGGAGATCGCCTGGGAGAACGCCTGGTGAAGGCCAAGCGCCGGGCGATGACCGGCTCGCCACGCGTGGCGGAGCAGAAGTATCCGATGGCGCCGAAGCGTCCGGCGACCTCATCCTCGCATCGCGGGGCGTCCACCATCGCCGAGCGACCGTCAACGGGTCGAGCCGACCCGCCCGCGCCGGTCTCGTCCTCCTCGGTCGATCTGTCGGTCGACCTCGGTCGCGGTCTGGTGCTCCCGAATCCGATCCTGGTCGCCTCGGGCACCTTCGGGTATGGGGTCGAATACGGCGAGGTCGTCGAGGTCGACCGGCTGGGCGGGATCTGCTGCAAAGGCACGACACTCAAGGCGCGCATCGGCAATCCGACGCCGCGCGTGACCGAGACGCCGGGCGGGATGCTCAACTCGATCGGGCTCCAGAACCCGGGCGTGGACGCGGTCATCGCCAAGTACGCCGAGACCTGGACGACCTGGAAGACGCCGGTCATCGTCAATGTCGCCGGCGAGTCGGTGCACGACTACGTGGAGGTCGTGCGGCGGCTGGATGGCGTACCGGGCATCGCCGGGATCGAGTTGAACATCTCGTGCCCCAACGTCGGGGCGGGCGGGCTCCAGTTCGCCATCGATCCGGGTGCGGCCGGCGGGGTCACCGCGGCCGTCCGGCGGGCCAC
>DAIOXD010000108.1:0-6551 GCA_036758145.1 Candidatus Limnocylindrales bacterium | reverse complement strand
TCCATAACCTGGAAGCCGATCCGCATCTCACCTTCCATCTCAAGGGGCCGGTGGATGCCGACCTCCCGGCGACCGCGCGGGTCATCACCGACGAGGCCGAGCGCCGCGCGATCTTCGAGCGGGTGATCCAGGTCTGGAAGGGTCAGGATCTCGAGACGATGGTGCGGCACAGCCCGCTCATCGAAGTCACGCTGGACGCGCTGGCGGCCTGATCGCGGGTCCGGCGCTAGACTTGGCGCCCGTGCCCGAACCCGCCGATTCCGCGACCCCGTCGAAGCCGTCCCGCCCGACCCGACCACGCCGGGCGAGGAAGTTCGTCCTGCCCGAGCATCACCATGACGAGCAGCTGGACGAACGGGCGGCCGAGCACATCGAGGCGTTCCTCGACGGACCCGAGGCCACCCCCCGCCCGCGCGCCGAGGACCTGAAACGGGCCAGGCGGCCGATCGAGCTCGATACCCGCCCCGACTGGTTGGCGGCGGTCCGCTTCGAGGGCGCCCGGCACCTTCGCTATGGCCGGCCGGTCTCGGTCCTGCTCATCGAGCTCCGCCAGGCCGTGCATGGATCGGGGGCGGACGCGATCGCGCGACGGCTCGGTGACGTCATCCGGGCCGAAGCGCGCGAGACCGACCGGGCCGTCCGAACGGGCGCCCTGACCTTCCGGGTCCTCCTCCCCGAGACCGGCGGACGCGCGGCGCGAGCGCTGGCCGAGCGTCTCGACCGAGGCTTCCGGGTTGGCGCCGACGGTCCGTCCGGCCCCGCGGAATTGTGCGTCGAGGTCGCGACCGCGCCGCGTGGTGAGACCCTCGAGGATGCCGTCGTCGAGGCCGAGAGGCGCATGGCCGTCAAGACCGCTCGTTAGTCGCCGCGCGCTGATCGACGAGCGTGGCGACCAGGTGGTCGAGCTCGATGGCCGGGTCGTCGCACAGCCCGGTATGGACCTCGGACGGCTGGATGATGGTGCTCGACGGGGCCACGAGCCAGTGGAACCGCTCAGCCACCCCGAGACGCGCGATCGGGCCGGCCTCACGATCTCCGGCCGCGATCCGCTCGATGGCCTCGAGATGCGGCCGGATGGTGGCCGGATCGAGTCCGGGCGCGAAGGCCGCCAGCCGCGCTGCATCGAGGGCGATCCGTGCCCCCAGGAAGCGGCGGGGCCGGCAGAGCAGGATCACCCCGACGTTGAGGCACTCCCCGCGCTCCACGCGGGGCACGACGCGGACGATCGCGTACTGGAAGGTGTTAGGCGGCGGCTCGGGCACGTTCCGCCTCCTCCACGAAGTCGCGGGGCGCCTCGAGGCGCCTGGTGAGGTAGCGGACGTACGCGCTCCGTTGGGCCGCCGCGTCGCCGATCGCCGGCTCGTCGGGAAGCCACAGGTCCGGCAACGCGTCGACCAGCATGGTCAGGAGCGCCTCATCGATCGTGCCCGTTTGGCGCTCATCGGCCGCGCGGATCGATCCGGCGTACGGCAGCAGGACGTGATCGGCGATCCGCTCGAACGGACGCCGGGCGTGCTCGTCCGGATCGCGCCACGTGTGATGGATGTAGAGGGCCGCGCCGTGATCGATGAGCCACGGCCGGCCGTGCCAGACAAGCAGGTTGGGGTTCTGGGCGGTCCGGTCCGGATTCGTGATCAATGCGTCGAACCACACCAGGTCCGCCGCGAAGTCGGCGTCGATGAGCGCGCCGGCCGTGGCCGCCGCGGGGTTGAAGGCGAGCGCTCCGGGCAGGAAATCCATCCCGAGGTTCGTTCCGCCGCTGGCCCGGACGAGGTCGTGGATCTCCTCGTCGGGCTCGGCGTCGCCGAGTGCCGGGTCGACCTCCACCCCGACGATGTCCGGGACGGGCAGGCCGAGGGCCCGCGCCAGCTCACCGGCGAGCCACTCCGCGACGAGTGCGCGGGGCCCCTGCCCGGCGCCCCGGAACTTGACCACGTACAGGCCGTCGTCGTCCGCCTCGACCAGCCCGGGCAGCGATCCGCCCTCGCGCAGCGGCGTCACGTAGCGCGTGGCGATCACGGTCCGCATCACGAGGCAGAGCGTAGCCGACCCGGGTCAGGTTCAGGATGTCGGTGGCGGTCCAACGAGCCGGTCCAGCCGCGCGATGGAGGTGTCGATCCGCGCTTCGCTGATCCGGCCGGACGTGACGAGGCCCTCGATGGTGTCGACAAGACGGGCAGCGAGGTCCGGAACGTACGAGGCCTGGTTGGCGAAGACCAGCAGGTCGTTGCCTGCCTCGATCGCGCGCGCGACGGCATCGGCTCGCTTGTAGCGCGACGTGATGGCGACCGCGCCCAGGTCGTCGGTGACGACGGCCCCGGTCCAGCCATGGCGGCTCCGCAGCACGCCCTCGATGATGGGCTTCGAGAGCGACGCCGGAACGCCGGACGGATCGAGCGTCCGGTTGACGATGTTGCCGCTCATGATCGCGTCCGGAAGGCCGAGGCCGATGAGCGTCGCGTACGGTTCGAGCTCCGCCTCCGTCCAGGTCTTCGTGACGTCGACGACCGCGAAGTCCGTGTTCGCGGCGGCGCTGCCGAGGCCTGGGAAATGTTTGAGCGTGGCCCGTACGCCGGCCGCATGGAGGCCCCGGATCTCGGCTTCGGCCATCGCCGCCACGATCGAGGGATCGGCCGAGAAGCTCCGACCGAGGGCGCCGATCGCGGGGTTGTTCGGGTTGACGTTGACATCGACGACCGGCGCGAGATCGAGGTCGACGCCGGCCGCGGCCATCGTCTTGCCCATCGCCAGACCCGCCGCACGGGCGACCGCAGGGTCATCGGTGGCGCCGATGGCGGCCTCGGTCTTCGTCGTGGGGAAGCCCTTGGCGGGGTTGAGCCGCGACACCTTGCCCCCCTCCTGGTCGATGGCGATGCGGAGCGGGCTGGTCGCCGCCGCGCGAAGCGACGCGGTCAGCGCGGCCAGCTGGCGCGGCGACGCGATGTTCCGGCTGCCGCCGGTCAGCTGGTCCCGGTCGAACAGGATCACCCCGCCGAGCCCGCCGGCGAGGGCGACGGCGATCGGGTCGCCCGGACCGATCTCGAGCCCGCGGAAGCCGACCATCAGCATCCGCGCGATCCGGACACGCAAGGGGACCGGGGTGGCGCTCGGCGACGGCGTCGAGGGTGGAGGACTGGACGTCGCGCTCGGTGCTGGACTCGGGCCTGGCGGGGTCGGTGCCGGTGTCGCCCCGGCGGTCCCGGAGGGCGGCCCGGAGACCGTGGTCACGCCGCACGCGGCGAGCGCCGCGGCGATCGATCCTGCGGCGATGGCGCGCAGCATCGCCCGGCGCGTGATGACGGCCTCGTTCGTCACCCGGCAACGATAGCCACTACGGGCGGAACGACGATCGGCGTCAGATGGCGCCGCTCGTGTCGCAGGCCGCCGGGTCGCCCGTCTGGTAGCCGGTCGAGAACCAGTTCTGGCGCTGGGCCGACGAACCGTGCGTCCAGGAATCGGGGTTGACCTGACCGCTCGTGGCCTGCTGGATCCGGTCGTCGCCCACCGCCGAGGCGGCGTCGAGGGCATCGGCGATCTGAGTGTCGGTCAGCGGCTGCAGATACCCGGTGCTGGCGGCGTGGTTGGCCCAGACACCCGCGAAGCAGTCGGCCTGGAGCTCCGTCCGGACCGACGCACCCTGGGCGCCGGTGCTGCCGCCGTTCTGCTGCAGGGACCCCAGCAGGTCCTGGACGTGATGGCCGTACTCGTGGGCGATGACGTAGCCCTGGGCGAGCGAGCCGCCCTTCGCCCCGAACTGGGTCTGCAACTGCGCGAAGAAGTCCTGGTCGAGGTAGACGAGCTGGTCGGGCGGGCAGTAGAACGGCCCGGTCGCCGAGCTCGCCGTGCCGCAGCCGCTCTGTGTCGAGCCGGAGAAGAGGACCGTGTTAATCGGCTCATAGGTCTTGCCAGTGGCCGCGAACTGGCTGGTCCAATACGTCTGGACGCTGTTCACATATCCCGTAATCCGGCACTCGTCGCTGGCGTTCGCGTCCTGGCCCGTCTTGCAGTCCGCGGCGATCGCCGAGCCGCCCGGGCCCGTGACGGTGCCGGGACCGACCACCCCGCCGAGGTCGTTGGGGTTGCCGCCGAGCAGGATGTACGCCAGGAACAGGACGAGACCGATCCCGCCGCCGCCGATGGCCAGGCCGCCCCGGCCACCCATCCCGCGTCGGTCCGTGATCTGTCCCGGGTCGAGCGGGACGTTCGGGTTGAAGGTCATGCGGGTGCCTCGTACTGGGCTGAGGCGACCATCCTACGGGCCATCGCATCGCGCGGCCGTCCGGATGCCAGCGCCGACCGTCGCAACCGTGTTTCAGCCGCGGGTCGCGCCGCCCTGGTCGCGCAGGAAGCGCTCGATGTCCGAGATGAGGTCGTCGCCTGACGGCAGCCGCTGCTCGTCGTACATGGCCTCGAGCCGCTTGACGTACTCGCGGGTGGTCTCGTCGAGCCCGGCCGCGGTGTCCAGCCGGGATCGTAGCTCACGAGCCTCCTCGGCCAGCTCGCGCGCCGGGATCTCGGCGCCAAGGTGGTGGCCGACGGTCCGGAGCAGCTCCAGCGCCGCGGTCGCGTAGGGACCGGAGACGTAGTGCGGGACCTGCGCGAAGTAGCCGAGCGCCGGGATCCCGGCGGCCGCGACCTCGATCTCGAGGGCGGACACGAGCGCGGAAGGCACGCGCAGCGTCCCGGCCGGTCCGGGCAGGACGTTGCCCCGAAGGAGGCCCGGCGCCGCCTCGGTGCCGATGATCGGCACCCGACGCGTATGCGGCACCGCCGCCGGGATCGCCCCGAGGCTGATCCACTGGACGACGCCGAGCCGCCCGGAAAGGTCGACGATGTCGGCCGTGAAGCCGCGCCAGCGATAGTCGGGTTCGGGTCCGACGAGGACGAGCACGTCGCGCTCATCGAGCCGGGTCCGGCGCAGGGCGAGCTCGGGCCAGGTGAGCTGGGTGAGCCGCCCGTCGACGATCTCGAGTGGCGGCCGTCGTGCGCGATAGTCGAACAGGCGGTCGGCATCGAAGGTCGCCACCGTGGTGCCGTCATCGGCCAGGATCCCGAGCGCGGTCGTCGCCGCCGATCCGGCATCGACCCAGCCGTCGAAGGCGGCCAGCAGGACCGGCGCGATCAGATCGCCCGGGTCATCGAGCGTGTACAGGCTCACCCGCGAAGGATAGGCGACGTGCCCGGCGGGCCGTCGCCGCGCCGACCTCGGGTACACTCGTGCGAACGCACCCCCTGACCGTGCAGCGAAAGGACGGACCGTGGCGAGGCATTCCAAGTTCGAGCGCGAGCGCCGCACCGCAGAGACCGAGCGGGTCAAACAGATCGAGGCGGCGTGGATGGGCAGCCTGCCGACGGCGACCGCCAAGGCGTTCGCCGAGTCCGTCGCCGCCGCCCGGGCCCGCGGGCCCGAGGAGAAGCGGCCGGACATGGCGCCAGGAACCGCACCGCGACCGCCGCGACCCGGCCATGAGCCCAAGCCGCCGAAGGACGAGCGCCCCCGCCGCTCGAACCGCGACTAGGTCGAACCACTCTCCCCGGCCGTGGCTTCCAACGACTTTCACTTCGTCACGGTCTGGAAGATCCCCGGCATACTCCAGGAGATCACCGAGGTCCTGGGCGATGCCCCGGCGCTAACCTGCGCCGGCTGCAGGGCGGCTGACCGCCCGACCGGCGCGCTGGCGGATCGGTCAGGGCGACGGCGAGGTGACGGGCGCCGGTGCCGAAGATGCCGCGGATGCGCCGGGTGCGGCCGAGGCGCCCGGTGCCCCCGGGGTCGGCAAGGCCTTGAGCGTCGCGGTCACGAGTGATTCATCGCTCGTATAGATCTCGTAGACGACCGTCCCGCTGACGTACAGATAGCTGAACGGGTAGTCCGCGCCGTCGTCGCCCTTGATGACGTCCTTGCCATCGAGCGTCACGTTGCTGATCTTGACCTCCGGGGCGAGCGCCTTCCAGCCCTGGACCAGGGCGTCCCGGAGCGCGTTCGCATCGACGCCCACCACGCGGTAGACGCCGACGCTGATGTCGATGCCCTGGGCGGGATCGGAGCCGAACGCGTACTGGAGGTCCTTCGCGGTCTTCGAGACGCCGGTCAGGAACGTCGTCATCGCGGTGCTCCACTCGTCGCTGCCGATCAGGCCGTCGTCGCCGGTCACACTCTGGGAGTCCAGGGCCGTGCCGTTCACCTGCGAGGGCAGGAACGCCTCAAGGTCGGGCACGTCATGGCTCGGGACATCGGGCGGGGTGCTGGCGTCGGTGGCGTTCGGGTCGGCGGTAGCGACGGCGGCGCCCGTGGTCGAGGGATTGCGCAGGGCCAGCACCGCAACGGTCGTCCAGCCGGCGGTCGCCGCGATCAGCGCCACGATCGCCAGCCCCTGCCAGAAGTTGGAACCACCCCGCGAGGGGGGCGCCGGGCGTCGGACCGGTTCGACCTTGCCGGCGCGCACGCGGCGCGATTGGCTACCTCGTTCCTGCACGATTCCTCCTGCTCCCGGGCCGCACTGGCCTCCAGCGGCGAGCCTGTGCGCCCATCCTGAGAAATGGCTGAGAGG
>DAIOXD010000107.1:0-6556 GCA_036758145.1 Candidatus Limnocylindrales bacterium | reverse complement strand
CTGACCGTCCGGTCGTAGAGCTCACGGGTGGGCAGCGAACGGTCGCGCTCGAGGATGGCCAACCTGACCGGATCGGTCGCGAGGCGCCCGAACGGCACCGGCTCGGGATCGTCGGCGATGACCCGTTCGAGCTCGCCCAGCCAGTACTGGACCATCTCGGAGATGTGGGCGAGCACCTCGGGTGGTCCCCAGTGCGCCTCGGCGGAGTGGTCGATCATCGGCGCAAGCGGCCAAGGGCCATGGGCCTCGACGGCGACCCGGGTCGCCTTCAGGGCGTCCGTGCCGGCACGGAGACGGTCGAGCAGCGGTTCGTCCATGACGGCCAGTGTGGCACGCGAGGCGTAGCATTGGGGGCCAGGACCACCGGCCGGTCTCGAGGATCGGGACCGATCGCCCCGCGGACAGCAGGGGAGACCCGCTCATGACCCAGACCGCCTCGCGCGGCGCCGCCAACCAGGCCGGTGCCCGGATCGATACGGACGCCTACGACAAGGCTGCCGACTTCCTCCCGCTCAAGGGCATCGACCACGTCGAGTTCTGGGTCGGCAATGCCCGCCAGGCCGCGGCTTACTACCGCGCGCTGTGGGGCTTCTCCCCGGTCGCCTTCAGCGGCCTCGAGACCAAGGTCCGCGACCGGGCGAGCTACGTCATGGTCCAGAACGACATCCGGTTCGTCTTCACCGCGCCGCTCACGCCGGACGGCGAGATCGCGGAGCACGTCCGGGCCCATGGCGACGGCGTCCACGACATCGCCTTCGCGGTCGACGATGTCGAATCGGCCTGGCGCGAGACGACGACGCGCGGCGCGGTCTCGGCGCTCATCCCGACCGAGCTCGACGCCGGCGAGGACGGCGTCCTGCGCCGTTCGGCGATCCACACCTACGGCGAGGTCCTCCACTCGTTCGTCGACCGCCGCGACTACACGGGCCCCTTCGCGCCGGGTTATCGCAAGACGAAGTCGTTCGCTCCGGCGGCGGGTGGCCTGTCGCTGCTCGAGGTCGATCACTGCGTCGGCAACGTCGGGCTCGGCCAGATGGACGAGTTCGTCGACTTCTACCGCGACGTGCTCGGTTTCGCCCAGCTCATCCATTACGACGACAAGGTCATCCACACCGAGTATTCGGCGCTGATGTCCAAGGTCATGACCAACGGGAACGGCCGGATCAAGTTCCCCATCAACGAGCCCGCGACGGGCAAGAAGAAGAGCCAGATCCAGGAGTACCTCGACTGGTATCACTCGCCCGGTTGCCAGCACATCGCGCTGCGGACCGAGGACATCGTGACGACCGTCCGCCGTCTGCGCGACAACGGCGTCGAATTCCTGGGCCTCCCGCACGAGTACTACGCGACCCTGGCCGACCGGGTGGGGGACGTGGGCGTCCCGATGGACACGCTCGAGGAGCTCGGTATCGAGGCCGATCGGGACGAGGAGGGCTACCTCCTCCAGATCTTCAGCCGGCCGGTCCAGGATCGTCCGACCTTCTTCTTCGAGATCATCGAGCGCCACGGCTCGCGCGGCTTCGGCGTCGGCAACTTCAAGGCCCTCTTCGAGGCCATCGAGCGCGAACAGGAGAAGCGCGGGAACCTCTAGACGAGGCTCCCGCGCGTTGGGGCTGGCCTCCGACCGACGGCGCACTCGCTATCAGGCTCGCTGATGGGTCCAGCCGTCTCCACGCTCGGCCATCCCCGGGCAAGGTCAGAACTCCGACATGGCCACGCTCGCAACTGACAGATTCGATCAACCAGCCTGATGGGCCACACAGATCCCGGTTCGGGGCGCGGCCGTGTCGACCCTCAGTCGTGCGAGAGGGCCGCTTCCCGGCACCCCGACGCCGGCCTGAGTGCGAAACAGGCCGCCGAGCTCGCGCTTACGCGGGCTCCCGAACGAGGGCATAGACCCGTCGACGACCCGAGATGCCCTTCAGCTCCTGCTCGCCGCGGTCCTCGAACGCGTACCTCGAGCCAGCCAGCAACTCGTAGGTCGCACCCGAGACGTAGACCTCGCCGTCGCCCGCGAGGGCGAGGATCCGTGAGGCGAGGTGGACGGCGAGGCCGCGCACGTCGCCCGGTGATAATTCGACCTCACCGGTGTGAACGCCGGCTCGGAGCCCGAGTCCGAGCTCGCGCGCGTGATCGATCGCCGCTTCGGCGGAGCGAACCGCGCGCTCCGAGTTGTCGAACAACGCGATGAACCCGTCGCCGGTCGTCTTGACGAGGCGACCTCGGAGGCGGTCGATATCGGACTCGCTGCGCTCGTTGAGGGTCGAGATGAGTTCCCGCCAGCGCTTGTCGCCGAGGCGCTCCGCCGTGGAGGTCGAATCGACGACATCGGTGAACAGGATCGACGCGAGCACGCGATCGTCGGGTTCGACGGCCCGACCGAAGGCGCGCATGCCCGCGAAGTCGTAGGTCTCCCAGGCATCGTCGCCGATGACCCAGCCATCGTGACCGGCCGGGATGTCGAAGACCGTGTTCGGGCCGATCTCGAAGGTGGTCCCGTCGTCCATCCGGAGGCCGAGCCGCCCGCTCACGCACACGCCGAGGTGGTGGTACTGGCATGAGGCCGTCCCGGCGATGGGCTTGACGTCGGTGGCCCAATGCCAACCCGGTTCGAACACCGTCCGGCCGATGATCACGTCGTCGAGCGCGAAGATCTCGAGACGGCCGTGCGGGAACGTCCTGACCTCATCGGGCGCACCGAGGGATCTCGCCTGGAGTCGCGCCATCGTTGGATTGTCGCTCAACGAGTCCGGCATCGATAGACTCAGAATCGTGAAGATCGCCCACGTCCTTGAACGTCACGCGCCGGCCGGGGCACCGTGGCGCCTGGCGGCCGCGCTCGATGGCGGCGATCCGCCGCTGCGCTGGGTCGACCTCGAGGTCGCCCGGCGGCGAGCGGTCCGCACGGATCCGGCGCTCGCCCATGATTCTGCGCTCCACCGTCAGCCCGTCTCGACCCTCGATGACCACCTGGCCAGGGGCCTGCGCGTGGAAGCGCTGCGCGACCTCGTCGACGGCTTCGAGCCGAGGGACGACGATGATGATGCCGTTCTTGGGGCTCCTGATCTGGCATTCGGCGCCCCTGTGCTCCGGCCGCCGTCGTTGCGCGATTTCTACGCGTTCGAGGGTCACGTCCGGACGATGTGGGAGCGGCGGGGCGGCGAGGTCCCCGAGGCCTGGTACCGGTTGCCGATCTTCTACTTCAGCAACGTCTCGGAGATCCGCGGCCCCGACGAACCCATCTGGTCACCTGCGGCGTCGAAGGAGCTCGATTACGAACTCGAGGTCGCGGCCCTGGTCGACACGCCTGCGGTCGACCTCAGCCCGGAGCGGGCGGAGGAGGCGATCGGCGGCTACACCATCTTCAACGACTGGTCGGCGCGCGACCTCCAGCGCGAGGAGACCGCCGTCCGGCTCGGGCCGGCCAAGGGCAAGGATTTCGCGAGCTCGTTCGGGCCGTATCTCGTGACGCCGGACGAACTGGCCGATGCCCGTCACGATACGGGCTTCGATCTCGCCATGACCGCCGAGGTCAATGGGACCGAGACGAGCCGCGGCCGGTGGTCCGACGTGCAGTTCTCGTTCGGGGAGATGCTGGCCCGGGCTTCGGCGGACGTGCATCTCAGACCTGGGGACCTGATCGGGAGCGGCACAGTCGGCGGCGGCTGCCTGCTGGAGGTCCGCGAAGCGACCCTCGGCCGCTACCTGGAACCCGGCGACGATGTCGTCCTGCGCATCGAACGCCTGGGCGCGCTCAGGTCCCCGATCGTCGCGCGACGGGCCTGAACCCGCTCCCGAGCGACCCCGCGCTATAGCACTATCAGCGTGGGGACGGCGCGCATCGTCGCTCATATGCTCGGGGCGTGCCCCGCGGCGATAGAGCGATGACCCTGCCCATGCGACATGGCTCGCGTCTGCCCCGGCTGGGACAGGGGTCCCTCCGACTCTCACCTCGCACCCTACTGCTGATCGCGGTCCCGGTCGTCGGAGTCCCGTTGCTTGCCTCGATCACCGGCGTGGGCGGGCAGGACGTCCTCTGGCAGCGCCTACACGTGACCCTGGCCGCCTGCCTCGGCCTCATGATCGCGGTGCCCGGACACCGGAGCGCCACCGGCCGGACGCGCGAGGTGCGCGCCTGGATCGCCATCGCGTTCGGCGCCTGGCTCGTCGTCCAGCTCTTGCGCGATCTGGAGCACTCGGGCGTGGCCATTCCCGTTTCGGCAGACATCGGGCTCGTGGCCGTTGCCATCGGGGCCATCGGAGCCTACCGCGCCGGGCTGCGCGGTCGCCTGGGACGCGTCCCGGAGGCGAGTGTCTACCTCGATGCCGCCATCGTGTTCGTGGCGACGGGCGCGGCCATGCTGGCGATCCTCGGCCCGGGGGTGATCGAGGACCCGGCGAACCGGCCGATCCTCCTTCGCGCATCGTTCTTTCTCGGACTCCTCGCCTCGACGGCGATGGTCGACCTGGTCGTCTTGCCCGAACTACGGTTCAAAGGGCCATGGGCCATCCTGGCTGGTCTCGCGTTCGTGGGCGGCGGCTTCATGGGCCCGACCGAGCTGACGGATGCCGCGGGCGTCTGGCCGTTCGCCGCTTCCATCTCGATCGGCCTGCTGATCACGGCCTTCGGGGCAGCGACCTGGACCGAAGCTGTCGACGACGACCCTGGCCACATGCGTCTCGCGCAACGGGCTCGCGACTTCTTCCCGCTCGGCGCCGTGGCAGTCGTTCCCCTCGTCTTGCTGCCCGCCCAGATCACCGCTTCCGACCTCCTGTTCCGGGTCGTGATCGACTGCTCGATCGGCTTCATCGTGGTGGGGGCCGTGGTCAGGCAGCGCCTGCTGCTCCGCGATCGCGACCGGCACCTGGAAGCATCGCGGTCGGCATTTGACGTTGTCGAGCGTCGCGCACGGCAGCTCGGCGGTGTCGAGGCCGCCGGACGCGAGATGGCGCTCAGCGGCCCGAGCCCCGAGGCGCTCGACGCGGTCGCCTCCATCCTTGCCGACCGCTTCGGCTACGACCACGTCGCGATCTATCTCGGCGACAGCGCGACGCTCAGGTACGGGGCGCAGCGGGGTCACCGTGAACTGACGACGGCGCTGGACGGTTCGAAGGGCATCGTCGGTCGGGTCGTTCGCAGCCTCGAGGCTGCCTTCGTCGCCGATGTGACCTCGGACCCCGACTACATCGTGGGCGACCAGTCTGTCCTCAGCGAGATCTGCGTCCCGCTCCTCGAAGGCGGTCGGCTTCTGGGCATCCTCGACGTCCAGTCCGCCGGACCCGATCGCCTCGACGGCACGGATCTCGCGGCAGTCCTCGCGGTCGCCGACCGCCTGGCCGGCGCGGTCGCCCTGGGCTCCCATCGCCAGCGCCTGGTCGAGGAGATGGACTTCATCTCGGCCATCCTCGACTCGGTCGGGGCCATCGTCATCGTGGTCGGCGCGGATGGTCGAGTGGCGCGCTTCAACGAGGCGACCAGCGTCGTCAGCGGCTACAGCGCAGCCGAGATCGACGCGCACGGGTCGCTCGATTTCCTCGTCCCGGCCGACCAACGCCAGGACGTGATCTCGGCGCTCGGCCGGATCCACGCGGGCGGGCCCGGTACGCGCCGTGAGAACGAGTGGGTCCGCAAGGACGGCACGCGGCGGCACATCGCCTGGTCGAACACGGCCGTCCACGATGAGGACAACGTTGTCCGCTACACGATCGCGACCGGCATCGATATCACCGACCGGAAGGACCTCGAGAACGAGCTTGCCCACAAGGCGCTGCACGATCCACTGACCGGCCTTCCGAACCGGCATCTTCTGATGGATCGTCTCGAGCATGCGCTTCGATCGCGCCGGAGCAGTGAGACGAGCTTGCTCTTCCTCGACGTCGACGACTTCAAGACCGTCAACGACCGATACGGACACGACGTCGGCGACCAGGTCCTCAAGGAGATCGCCTCCCGACTCGTCGCGGCCGTGCGACCCGGCGACACCGTCTCGCGGTTGAGCGGTGACGAGTTCGCCATCGTCCTCGAGGATCCGACGCACATGGAGGCGCCGGACGTCGCGGCGAAGCGCATCCTCGAGGCCGTCGCCCGACCGATCGAGGTCCGCGAGCACCGTCTGGCGCTCACGATCAGCATCGGATCGGCCGTCGCGGGCAGCCAGATGGCCTCCGCCGACGACCTGTTGCGCAACGCCGACTTCGCGATGTATGCGGCGAAGCTGGCCGGACGAGCCCAGTATCGGCGTTACGCCGCCGAGGATCGGGCCGCCGCCGACGATGATGTCCGGCTCGAGGCCGATCTCCCCGGCGCCGTCGCGCGGGGCGAGCTGCGGGTCCACTACCAGCCCATCGTCGACCTCCGGTCCGGCGCGATCGAAGGGGTCGAGGCGCTCGTCCGCTGGCAGCATCCGGAGCGCGGTCTGCTGGCTCCGGGCCGGTTCATCCCGATGGCCGAACGAAGCGGCAGCATCGTCGAGATCGGCGAATGGGTCCTCGAGACGGCGTGTCGCGACCTGCGGGCGTGGCAGCGAGACACGCCGGCGCTCTCTCTTGCGGTCAG
>DAIOXD010000106.1:0-6566 GCA_036758145.1 Candidatus Limnocylindrales bacterium | reverse complement strand
GGCCAGGTCGAGGTGCCGGTCCGTATCGATCCCTCGCTGCGTCCGGGCCTGACGTTCATGACGCTGCATTTCCAGGACGACGTCGCGGTCAACCTGCTGACCATCGACGCCACGGACCCGAAGTCCGGCACGGCCGAGTTCAAGGCCACGGCCATCCGGATCGAGAAGCTCGAGGCGCCGGTCGGGGTCTAGCGGTCGTCTTCAAGCGGGACGTCGGCCCGGACTGGGATCCGGGCCGACGCGCTGCCGCTGTCAGTGGACAGTGACGGTCGCTGCCATCCCGTCGTGGATCTGGCAGACGTAGGTGTACGTGCCTGGGGCCGCGCCGGCCAGCGAGATCGTCCACGTGTTGAGGATGTCCGTCGAGCGCACGCCGATCTGCTGTGTCAGGCGATGCGGCCCGATGATCCCCGAATCCGAGACGGTCCCGGTCGGGCCAGACGCGGTGATCAGGGAGACGCCGTTGCCGCCGCCGAATTCGATCTCGTCGGGCGGCCCGCCGTTGCAGTTGAAGCTGGGTGGCCCGAACGGGACGTCAACCGAACCAGCCTCGCAGTAGGCGATCATCTCGGTCCCGAGGTCGCCGGGGAAGGTCACCGTATGCGGTTCGTTGGGCGACTTCGGCGTGAAGACGACCTTGTCGCCCGGCTTGGCATCGAGGTTGCGCGGGAAGTATTCGAGGAGCGCGACCTTGCCGTCAGGGCTGGAGATCCCGGCGGTGACGTGCAGCGTTCGCGACCCGTCCTTGTTCTGGGTGATCGCGTCGCGGTTCGCCTTGCGGTCGGCGATCCAGGCACCAGCCAGATCATGCTTGACCTGCGTCGCGATGGACGCGTCGACGGCGGCCGAGCTCGGCACGGCCGCATCCGCGGCGACGACGTTGAGCTTGCCGCTCATCCCGGCGTGGACCCGACAGACGAACGTGTAGAGCCCTGGCGCCGCGGAGACATGGACCACGAACGGGCCGGGCGGTCCGAACGGCGCGCCGCTGCTGACGGTGGAAGAGCCATCGAAGGCGCACGGAGCCGCCGGGGATCCACAGGTGAGTGACGTCGGCGAGAGCGCCGGGACGTTGAACTCGGACTTGGTCGTGCCATTCGGGTTCAGGGTGTTGTCGTCCGTGTCGTCCACCCCGACACCGTTCGTCCGCCAGTCGGGCCTGGCGGTCGCGCCGGCCGGCAGGACGGTGAACGTGTGGAATCCCTGGTTGATGAACTGGAGATCGGTCCCGGTCCGGACCGTGACGGTCCGCGGGAAGAAGTCGTTGAAGGTCCAGAACCGGCCGGCCGGAGCCGCCGACGGCATGTCCGCCGTCACCGTGGCAGACGGTGTCGCTGCGCCGACAGGGGCGGCCAGCACGAGTTGTCCGAGGATGAAGATCGTGGCGCTCGCCACGGCAGTACGCCAACGGGTCCTGGTCACGTTTGATCCTCCTGCGCGCGCAAGTTGACGAGGCCCCCGGTGTGCGCTCTGCGAAGGTCAGGTGTAGTACGAACTCGCCTCGCCGTCCACCCAGATTTGCCCTGATTCCACGGAATGCGCCGTTGCGCCGAGGCACCGGCTGCCCCCGACCGTGCCTCACCTCGGGCCGGTGGCTACACTCGCCCTTGATGGACCTGCACGTCATCGGGCCGCTCGCATCGCCTGCCGAGCGCGCCGCCGTGGACGCCGTCCTGGGCCCGCCCGAGTCGGGTTGGGTCGGTGGGCCCCGCGACTCCGGGACCGATGGGCACGCGGCCCACGGCGGGCACGCAACGAGGTCCCGCCGCTCCCAGTTGCTCCCGGCGCTCCACGCGGTCCAGTCGCGGATCGGCTGGATCAGCACGCCGGCGCTCAATTACGTCTGCAAGCGGCTGGCCGTGGCCCCGGCCGAGGCCTACGGTGTGGCCACGTTCTATGCCCTCTTCGCCACGAGCTCGCGGCCCCCGGTGGTGGCCCATATCTGCGACGACATCGCCTGCCAGCTGGCCGGCGCGGAGGCGATCTGCGGGGATCTGACACGGGCCGTCGGGGCGGCCGGGGAGCCGATCCGGGACGGCCGCGCCACGTGGCTGCGCAGCCCGTGCCTCGGGCTCTGCGATCGCGCGCCGGCGGCGATGTTCACGGTCGCCGGCGAGCAGCCGAAGACCTTCACGCACGCCCCGATCGATGCGGCGGGCGCGATCGGTCTGTTGGAGTCGGCCGGCGCAACGACCGACGCTTCCACCGAACTGCCACCTCGCGCCCCCGGATCGCCGCGCCTGCTCGCCCGCGTCGGCGTCGTGGATCCGACCTCGCTCGATGACTACCGGGCCAACGGGGGGTACGCCGCCCTCGCCCGAGCGTTCGAGATGGGCCCGGAGCGCGTCATCGCCGAGGTCACCGCCTCGAAGCTGATGGGTCGCGGCGGAGCCGCCTTCCCGACCGGCCGCAAGTGGGCCGCCGTCGCCACCCAGCCGGCCCAGCCGCATTACCTCGTGTGCAACGCTGACGAGTCGGAGCCGGGCACCTTCAAGGACCGCGTCCTCCTCGAGAACGACCCATTCGCGACCGTCGAGGCGATGACGATCGCCGCCTTCGCCACGGGAGCCTCCAAGGGCTACCTCTACATCCGCGGCGAGTACCCCGAAGCCGAGTCGAGCGTCGCCAACGCGATCGCCCGCGCCCGCGAGGCCGGCCTCCTCGGCGACGACATCCTGGGCTCGGGCTTCGCCTTCGATATCGAGCTCCGGCGCGGCGCCGGCGCCTACATCTGCGGCGAGGAGACGGCGCTCTTCGAATCGATCGAGGGCAAGCGCGGCGAGCCGCGCAACAAGCCACCGTTCCCGGTCGAGGTCGGGCTCTTCGGCAAGCCGACCGTGGTCAACAACGTGGAGACGCTCGCCAACGTGCCGCTCATCGTGACCGGCGGTGGCGAGGCGTTCGCCAGGATCGGCACCGAAGGTTCGACCGGCCCCAAGCTCTTCTGCCTGTCCGGGCATGTCGCGCGGCCGGGCGTCTACGAAGTCGAGTTCGGGGCGACCCTGGGCGACCTGATCGAGCTCGCCGGTGGCGTCCCCGGCGGCCGGGCGATCCGGACGATCCTGCTCGGTGGCGCGGCGGGCGTCTTCGTCGGCCCAGAGGCGCTGGACATGCCGCTGACCTTCGAGGCCACCCGCGCGGCCGCCGCCACCCTCGGCTCGGGCGTGATCATGGTCTTCGACGAGACCACCGACCTCGTCGACACGCTGCGGCGCATCGCCCAGTTCTTCCGCGACGAGTCGTGCGGCCAGTGCGTCCCGTGCCGGGTCGGCAGCGTCCGCCAGGAGGAGCTGCTCGCGCGGCTGGCGGCCGGGTCGAAGGTGCGCTCGCGCGACGACGAGCTGGTGCTCCTGCGCGAGATCGGCCAGGCGATGCGCGATGCGTCGATCTGCGGGCTCGGCCAGACGGCCTCCTCGGCGATCGAATCCGCGCTGCGCCTGCCCGATATGGTGGCGTTGTGAGCGACGGGCTGAGCATGGATCGCGACCCGGCGCCCGATGCGCGGACGCCCCACGCGGGCCAGGATTCCGCGGCACAACCGCTGACCGACATCCTCCTGACGCCGCCGGCGCGCGCGAGCCGACCGCCGGCCGCGCCGTTCGTCGAAGCACCGCCCGCCGTCGCGCTCACCATCGACGGCGCCGCGGTCACGGTCCCAGCAGGGACCACGATCCTGGGCGCCTGTCGGACCCAGGGGATCGATACCCCGACCCTGTGCTATGCCGAGAATCTGACGCCGGTCAACGTCTGCCGGGTGTGCGTCGTGGAGGTGACCGGGTCGCGCGTCCTCGTGCCGGCCTGCTCGCGCGCCGTGGAACCCGGGATGGAGGTGCAGACCGATTCCGAGCGCGTCCGTCTCTCGCGCAAGATGGTGCTGGAGTTCCTGGGGTCCTCGGTGGACCTGTCCCTGGCCGGGCCGATCGCACCGGACGGTTCGATCGCTGCCTACGCCGAACGATATGGGGCGGATGCCTCGCGCTATGGCCCTCCCACGCCGCCCGCCGAAGCCGGCGAGCGCGACACGCATGAGGCGGGTCATCACCACGCGCCTGCCGGCGACGCCACGGCCGCGACGGTCGCCCAGCCGACGGTGGTCGACAACAACCTGTACGTCCGCGACTACGGGAAGTGCATCCTCTGCTACAAGTGCGTCGACGCCTGCGGCGAAGAGGCGCAGAATACGTTCGCGATCGCGGTCGCCGGACGCGGGTTCGATGCCCGGATCTCGACCGAGCAGGCGGTGCCGCTCCCCGAGTCCGCGTGCGTCTACTGCGGCAACTGCATCGGCGTCTGCCCGACCGGCGCCCTGATGTTCAAGTCCGAATACGACATGCGCGAGGCGGGCACCTGGGACGAGTCCGCCCAGACCGTGACCGACACGATCTGTCCGTACTGCGGGGTGGGGTGCGCGGTCTCGCTGCACGCCCAGGACGACCGCATCGTCAAGGTGACCTCGCCCACCGACTCCAGCGTCACCGACGGCCACCTCTGCATCAAGGGCCGCTTCGGCTTCGAATTCGTGAACAACCGCCCACCCCGGGCCTGACAGTCCCACTGGCGGCTTGAACCGCCGGTTCGGCTTCGAATTCGTGAACAACCGCCCACCTCGGGCCTGACAGTCCCCACTGGCGGCTTGCATGGCCGCTTCGAGCCGTTTGGGTGGTCGTTGGCTTCGCAGCGGTGCCTCACATGCACCGATCTTGCTCCAGGCGGTGGTCCTCGGAGCTTGCTCACGCGGGTGGGGACTGCCAGCCCCCGCTTGGCACCCGCCAGACTCAGCGACCCAGTCGTACCCCTCGAGGTGGTCCGTCCAGGAGCTCGACGAGCGCGCCTTCGATTCGGATCCAGACGATGCCCGGGCCCGGCCAGGCAGCGTCGGTCCGCAAGGCGTTGATGACATCTCGCGTCGCCGCCGGATAGGCAGCGTGAAGTGTCGCTTCGAAGTCGCGAGCGACGCCTCGAGTCGCGGCGGTCGACCGCAGGACGAGCAACCTCGAAACATTCGTCTCCTGACCGGGCAAGACGAGATCGGACGAGCCCAGGGCAGCCGCCTTGTCAGCTGACCAGCGGATCTGCTGCTCGAGTCGCCGCAGTTCGGAGTACGCCTCGGCGGCCACGAAGAGACCGGCCGTTGGCCGCTCAAGCACCACGTCGATCACGCCGCGGACGGGTCGGGAGACGGGCACTTCGATGTGCGGGCGCCAGCTCGCGGACAGCGATCGCAACAGCGTTTCGACCATCCTGGCTTGGTGCCGGTCTGTCAGCCGCGGCCCGGTCCCCGGATAGAATCGGATGGAGACATCGGCCGCAAGGGCCGTCGCGATGGCAGCAAGCGTCTCCATCGTTGGGTTTGCAGTCCCGGCCTCGATCTTCGAATAGTGCGATCGATCGACCCCTGCCAAGGCGGCCACCCGGCCATGTGACGCCGCCGCGTCCGACCGGAGCCGGAACAGGTCGCTTCCAAGCGTGCGTTTCGCATCGCGAGCCCGGCGCTTGTAGGCGCGATCGACTCCTGGGCTTCGCTGGGGAGGCGGCATAGGCTCAGTAAACAGGATCGCCCTTCACCGCCGATCACCTGCCGCCGTCGGTCACTCTCCGCTGGCATCGCGGGGCCCGTTAGTCCCCACTGGATAGCCGAATCGTTGTCGGTGGGCCATTCGACGGGCATCGGGGCCTGTCGGCCACCGGATCGGAGCCGAAGGCCGCCGACGAGGACCGTCGCGCCGGGGGATCGGGACCTCGAGATCCAGGTGGGGACCGGCAGTCCCTGGGCCCAAGATCGCGTCGGGGGTCGCAAGACCGGACGCCGACGTCCGACCTAGCCGAGCCCGCTCAGGTCACGCAGGTCGATGCGGGCATCGTGCGCGTAGACGTTGAAGCCGTCGCCGCGCAGGAAGCCGACGAGGGTGGCGCCGAGCCGCTCGGCCGTCTCGATCGCCAGGTCCGACGGCGCGGAGACCGCGCAGATGATCGGGATCCCGGCAACGGCGGCCTTCTGGACGATCTCGAAGCTGACCCGGCCGGACACCATCAGGATCCGGTCGTGGAGGGGCATCGCGCCCGCAAGGACCTGCGACCCCACCAGCTTGTCGAGCGCGTTGTGGCGGCCAACGTCCTCGCGCAGCGCGAGCAGCTCGCCCTTCGGGCTGAAGAGCCCGGCCGCGTGCAGGCCGCCGGTCTCGTCGAAAGCCCGCTGTGCTGCCCGGAGCAGGTTCGGCAACGCCAGGATCACCGAGCGCGACACGACCGGGCCTTCCGGCAGCGGTTCGGCTCGCAGGACGACCTCGTCGATCGAGGCCTTGCCGCAGATCCCGCACGATGCGGTCGCCACGAAATGGCGCTCGGCGACCTTCGAGTCATCGAATGCACGCGACAATCGAACGACGATGGTGTCGTCTGGCTGGCTGAGCGAGCCGGGATCGCCGCCGGCGGTGCTCACGACCTCCTGGCCGTCAAGGAGTCCTTCGGTCCGCAGGAAGCCGACGGCGAGCTCGGCTTCGTTGCCGGGGGTCCGCATGGTGACCGCCACGGCGACGGGCTCCTGGCGCGGCCCCGCCGCCCGGATC
>DAIOXD010000105.1:0-6591 GCA_036758145.1 Candidatus Limnocylindrales bacterium | reverse complement strand
CACGATCCTGCTCCTGCCCGGCGTCGAGGCTGGTGGTCCGGTCGCGCCGTTCGTCGTCGCCCGTATCTTCCAGGGGATCGGCATCGCGGCGATCCTGCCCGCCGCGCTCTCGCTCGTGCCGCGTCTGGTCGCGCCGGCGCGACGTGGCTTCGGACTCGCCTTCGTGGGTAGCGCCCACAACCTGACCCTCGTCGTCATCCCTCCCCTCTCGCTGGTCGTTCTGGCGGCGAGTTCGCTCCATGGGGTCTCGGCCTCGACCCTCCCCGGCTGAGCGCCTCTCGCGGGCGGCGTTGATTCAGAAGTCGCGGCGGCCCTCGAAATGGCGGGCGACCTCAGGACGCACCAGCTGGTAGAGGGCGATCCGGTGCCCGCCGGGTGAACGGAACGAGCTGCACGGTCCGTGCGGGATCTCGAGCGAGCGTTCGGGCATCCAGCCGCGGTCGCGAAGCGCCGCCACGGCGGCATCGAGGTCGACCACGCGATAGACCAGAATCGGGCGGTCGCCGTCCAGGTGATCGGTCAGCACGATGCGCGGTGCACCCGCCAGCTCGATCATCGCGACCCGGATCCCCGAGTCCTCGATCGCGAAGACGAGGCGACCGCCGAGGACGGCCGTGAGGTCGGCCATGTCGGCGGCGACGTCCCTGCTCGGCGTGTAGAGGAAATCGAGCTCCTCGAGGACCGGAGCCGCCGGATCGGTCATGAGTCGCGGGACATGCCGCTCAGCCCGCCGCCTTCTTCACCAGCGCACCGATCCTTGCTTCGTCAGCGGCGGTCAGTTTCGTGAGCGCCCACGAGGTCGGCCACATGGAGCCGTCATCGAGGTTCGCGGTCTCTTCGAAGCCAAACGTCGCGTACCTGGTCTTGAACTTGTCCGCGGCCTTGAAGAAGCAGACGATCTTGCCGTCCTTCGTGTAGGCGGGCATCCCGTACCAGGTTTTGGACGCGAGGGCTGGCGCGCTGGCCTTGACGACCGCGTGGATCCGCTCGGCTATGACACGATCCGGTTTCGGCATCTCGGCGATCTTCGCGAGGACGTCGCGTTCGCCGTCCGCCTCGTCGACGGCGCGGCGCGAGGTCGCCTTGAGCTCCTTGGCGCGCTCCTTCATCGCCGCTCGTTCTTCTTCCGTGAATCTCCCCTTGGCCGCATCGTCGGTCGCGGTGGTGGTCTTGGCGGACTTCTGCGTGTCGTTCATGGCAGGTTTCCTCCTCTGCGTGTCTTGAGGGATGACCCTCATCCTACGGTGACCAACCTTGGCACGGCCAGCAAGGCCGATCCGTTTGCTTGCCGTCGGGCCCTACCTCATCCCGTCGGCTTGCGCCGGTTTTGGGCCCGGTAAGGGCCTGATACGTGGCCGTGCAGGGCTCGTCGCTAGGGTGACCGTTGTCATCCCGCCGGAGACGCAGGGTCGAGATCGGCGCAGCCGACCGACCGGGAAGGAGATCGGACCGTGAACAAGGTCGTCCTCACGGGGCGCCTCACGCGCGACCCGGAGATGCGCAGCCTCGCTTCGGGCAAGAACGTCACGACGTTCACCGTGGCCAGCAACGAATTCCTCGGTGGCGGCAAGGAGAAGTCGGAGTACCACCCGGTCGTGGCGTGGGACCGGCTCGCGGAGATCGCCGGCCGCTACCTCGGCAAGGGCCAGCAGGTGGCCATCGAGGGCCGCCTCCAGACCCGGTCCTGGGACGACGAGAAGGGCGCCCGGCACTGGAAGACCGAGATCGTCGCGTCGCACGTCGAGATGCTGTCCGGCCGCCGGAAGAAGGACTACGAGGCGCAGCAGGCAGCCGATTCACTCGTGGCGCAGGCCGAGGCACTCGGTGAGGCGCCCGCGACCGAGCCGATCGCGGAAGCGTCATTGGACCCTGGCACCGCCGACGAGGACGAGGACGAGGACGAGGCTGCGGGCGATGCGGTCGAGGAAGGCGCCGACGTCGCCGCCTGACCCAGACCGAACACTCCCCGGCGACGGCGCGTCCCCTCCGCGCCGTCGCCGACGTCGGCCACATCGCACCGCCTTCAGAGCTGGATCGCGGGGCCGTACCAGACGCTCGCCGCGATGATCACGTACAGGCCGAGGAGGGCGAGGCCCTCCAGCCAGGTGCTCTCGCCGTCGAAGACGATGACGGCGGCGAGGAGTGCCGCGAGCAGGACGGCACCCAGGAGCAACGGGCTGAGGACGAGCGTCAGTGCGCTGCCGCCCACGACCAGCGAGATGAGGACGAGGGCCGGGATCAGCGCGATCGCGACCTGGAGGCTGCTGTTCAGGATGAGGCTGGTGGCCAGGTCGGTCTTGTCGTTGAAGGCGGCCCGGATGCCTACGACGTTCTCTACCGCGTTGCCGGCGATGGCCACGATGACAAGCCCGACGAACGCCTCGGACAGGCCGAAGCTGGCCATCGCCGGCTTGAGCGCCTCGACGAACAGATCTGACGTGAGCGCGGCTCCCGCCGCGCCGACGACGAGGACGCCGAGCGCGAGCGGCAACGGCCAGGCCGGCTCGCCGGACGGTTCGCGAAGCTCGGAGCTGGCGCCGCGGCCGCCCTGCAGCGAGAACGGGACCGACGCGGCGAAGACGACCAGCAGGACGATCGAGACGATGACGCTCAGGTCGACATCGTGTCCGGCGTCGGGCTCGCCAGGGGCCGTGGCGAGGGTCGGGATGGCGAGCGCCGCGACCGCCAGCAGGAGCAGGGTGGCCATCGTCCGAACGGCAGGCGCCTTGAACGTCTGGGTGCCGTGGCGCAGCCCGCCCACCAGGAAGGCCAGGCCGAGGACCAGCAGGGTGTTGGCGAGGATCGAACCGATGAGCGCGGTCTGGACGACGACGACCAGGCCGGCCTGCAAGGCGAAGATCGAGATGAACAGCTCCGGCAGGTTGCCGAGCGCCGACTGGAGGATGCCGGTCGTGGCCGGCCCGAACCGCTGCCCGAGCTGGTCGGTCCCCTCGCCGATCAGCATCGCGAGGGTCGCCAGGGCGATGGCGCTGACGATGAAGACGACGGTGTGACTGGCGCCGATCCCGTCGAGCACGAAGGCCGCGACCGCCGTCGCGATCCCAACGACGGCGACGATGCTGGCCGTTCGGCCGAGGACGGTCGGCAGCGAGGCGAGGGTACTCACCGGATCGGGCTACGGGGCGCCGTCACCGGGCCATCCTGGCGAGGCGCATCGGGCCCGTAGAGGCGGCGTCGAGGGAGGCCGGTAGCTGCGGCGACCCGGCGGGCGGCATCACCGCGAGCCGCCCCGGCCTCGACGAGGGCTTCGACCTCGGCCTTCGCCGCGGTCAGCGCAGCCGTTGCATCGGCCTCCGAGACCGGCGCGCCGCCGGGCCAGCTCCC
Source organism: Candidatus Limnocylindrales bacterium (assembly GCA_036758145.1). Lineage (GTDB taxonomy): Bacteria > Chloroflexota > Limnocylindria > Limnocylindrales > CSP1-4 > SPCO01. Next base: position 3,246 of record DAIOXD010000105.1, on the reverse strand, counting down.
GACGATCAGTACGAATTCGCCGCGTGCCGGGATCCCGCCGTCCGGTCCGGCTCCGGCGGCCAGCCCACCCAACGTGCCGCGGACGATCGTTTCGTGGACCTTTGTCAACTCGCGACAGACCGCCCCGGGTCGATCGACCCCGCAGATCGCGGCGAGGTCGCGCAGGGTCGCGGCCACGCGACCGGGCGCCTCGTAGACGACCGTGCCCCGATCGTCGGCCGCGATGCGGGCGAGGCGCTCGGCCCGTTCGCGGCCCGAACGTGGCAGGAATCCCTCGAATGCCCAGCGCGGCCCCGCGACCCCGGAGGCCGCGACCGCCGCCAGGACGGCCGATGCTCCCGGGAGTGGCACGACCCGTCCCCCTTCGGCGGCCCACGCCGCCACGAGCTCGCCGCCCGGATCGCTGACGACCGGCGTCCCAGCGTCGGTCACGAGGGCCAGGTCCTGACCGCCGCGCAGATGTTCGAGCAGCGCCGCGGCGCGCCCGGCATCGCTCTGGGCGTGGTAGCTCGTCGTCCGGGTCGTGACCGCGTGGCGCTCGAGCAACCGGCGTGTGTGGCGGGTGTCCTCGGCGGCGATCAGCGGCACCTCCCGAAGGACCTCGAGCGCTCGCAGCGTCACGTCGCCGAGGTTCCCGATCGGGGTGGCGACGACGTACAGGATCCCTCCGGCGCCGGGCGGTCGCGCCGCGGGTCGCTGGCCGTCCAGCGGCAGGCCCACCCGCCCTCCGGTCACCCGCGCGACGACCCCGGTCGCCGGCGCGGGTAGAGGTAATCGACGCCCGTCGTTCGCGGTCCGAGCTTGGCGATCGGCGGCACCTGGCGCTTGAACTCCGCGCCGGCGATCATCCGGTCCACCCGTTCGACCATCGCCGGGTCGAAGCCGAGTGCCGTCATCTCCTCGATCGAGCGTCGCTTGTCGACACGCCAGAACAGCAGCCGGTCGAGGACCGGGTAGCTGAAGCCGCCCTCCTCCTCGTCCGTCTGGCCGGGCCACAGGTCGGCCGTCGGCGCCTTGCGGACGATCGCGTCGGGGACGCCCAGCGCGACCGCCAACTGGCGAACCTGGCTCTTGTAGAGATCGCCGATCGGATTGAAGGCGGAGGCCGAATCGCCGAAGAGCGTCGTGTAGCCGATGAGCGATTCGGTCTTGTTGCTCGTCCCGACGACCAGGCCGCCCCATGTCACCGAGCGGTCGTACAGGACAGCCATCCGCATCCGCGCCGCGAAGTTCCCGCGGCGGAGCGGGTTCGCGGTCAGACCCTCAGGCCCGGCCGCACCCGGGGCGCTATCGGTCCCGAAGTATCCGTCGACCATCGGGGTGATCTCGACCCGGTCGCTGGCGCAGCCGAGCTCGGCCACGACCGATCGGGCATCGGCATGCGAGGCCGGAGACGATCGGCGGTAGGGCATCAGCACGGCCAGGAGCTTCTCTGGCCCGATCGCCTCGGCGGCGAGATACGCGACCACGGCCGAGTCGATCCCGCCCGAGAGTCCGAGCACGGCCCGCTCGAAGCCGGCCTGCTCGAGCTGGCCACGGATGAAGTCCCGGATCACCCGGCGCGCGACATCGGTGTCGATCGCGAGCTCGGCTGGCAGCTCGAATGGAGCGACACGGTCGCTCGTGGCGGGGTGCGCGGCCGGCTCGGTCATCGCTCGCCCCGCGTCCCGAACCCGATCGGCGCGGACGGCTGCTCGGCGGCCTGGAGGTCGAAGCCCGCCTCGGCGCCCGGCTCGGCTGTCGAATCGGACGCGAGACCCGCCCGCTCGGCGATGATCCGGCGGAGCTCGCGAGCGTGCAGCTCGGGACGCTCGTCGCGCAGCAATGGGAGCGCGATCCGCTCGCGCCGGATGTCGGCCAGCGAGATCTCCACGACGTACAGCCCCTCGTCGTAGAGCGGCGCGCCGAAGATCCCCTCCCCGGACGGTGCGATGACCTCGGAACCGCCCCAGAACGAGATCGATTCGTCGACACCGACGCGGTTGCAGAAGACGACGAACGACGTCGTGAGCTGGGCGTAGGTCCGCATCAGCGTCCGCCACGACGTCGCCGTCCCGAGCCCGACCTCATTGGTGGCCGCCAGGTCGCGCCCGGGCGAGGACGACACGTTGATGAGGATCTGGGCGCCGTCGAGCGCCAGCAGCTGCGGGACCGAAAGATGCCAGAAGTCCTCGCAGACGCCGATCCCGATCCCCGGCCCGAGACGCGACGGGACCGCCCGGAGGGTGTCTCCGGCGGCGAAGAACCGGCGCTCGTCGAAGAGTCCGTAGGTCGGCAGGAAGAGCTTGCGATGGACATGCCGGATCTCGCCGTCCTCGATCAGCGCGGCGGCGATGAACAGCCGGTGATCGGCCGATTCCTCGACGAACGAGACGACGGCCGATAGCCCGCGGGTGGCGCCGGCGAGGTCGGCCAGGCGCGGATCGTCGAGGCGCATCGCGACCTCCGACGCGAGGTCCTGGAGCAGGTAGCCGGTCAGGCCGAGCTCGGGGAAGACGACGAGATCGGCGCCCTTGTCGCGAGCGTCGGCGAGCAGGTCGTGGTGGGTCTTGAGGTTGACGTCGAGCGCCCCGAGCCGCGGTGCGATCTGGGCCAGGGCGATCTTGAGCGTCTGCACGTCCCGGAGCATACGCGAAGGCCCCGCAGTCGAGGCGCGACCGAGGGGCCCCGAAGGACGCCCGAGGGGCCGCCGAGGGGATGGTCGCGACGCCCTCGGTCTGCCGATGCTAGGCTCCGGACGCTCGCGGGACGGGCGGTTCGCCCGTCGGCCGTCCGCATCGCCGACCCGGATCCGCACACGTCAGGAGCATCTGGGAGCTTGTCAGGAGCCCGCCGCCAGAGGCCCGGGATCGCCGCCCGATCGCTCATCGTGGCTCTCGTCGTCGCGGCCTGCGGCTCGACGCTCCCACCGATCCCGACCTCCGCCCCGACCCGGAGCAAGCCGCCCGCAACGCCGGTCCCGAGCACGGGGCACTTCGTTGCCAGTGCCTACCCGGCCAGCGGGGCCGCCCCGTGTGGCGAAGCGAAGCCGCCCGATGCGGGTCACGCGGCATACACCGGCGAGCTCAAGCGGATCACCGCCAAGGATGCGTCGACCGTCGTCTTCGAGCTGTGCCGGTCCGATGTCGCGTTCCTGTCCAAGATCGCCTGGCCGGCATTCGCGATCGACGATTCGGCCTGGTTGCGGGCGCACATCAAGGTCGGCGGGACAGGCCCGCAGGCCATCGACACGGCGGTCAACGGGAC
>DAIOXD010000104.1:0-6601 GCA_036758145.1 Candidatus Limnocylindrales bacterium | reverse complement strand
GAGCCGCGCAGGTCCTCCAAGGGCAGCAGCCCGGACACGCCGATCGCGACATCCACGATCCCCCAGCGCCACGGCCGACCGAACGAGTCGGACATGACGACCGGCACATCGACCCCGAAACGGCCACGCACCGCGGCCCGGATGGCGGCAGCCGAGCGATCGGGATCGACGGGCAGGAGGGTCACGACGGATCCCGATGCGGGCCCCACGTTCGAGGCGTCGATCCCGCCGTTCGCGCAGATGAACCCATGTGGCGTCTCGGTGATGAGCACACCGTTGGCCATCCGGACGACGCGACGGGCCTCGCGAAGGACGACCTCGATCTGACGGGGATCGCGGTCGAACCGCTCGGCGAACTCGATCGCCTCGGGTCGGGGCTCGACCGTCGTGAGATCGACGACGGCGCCTTCGGCCTTCGACACGATCTTCTGGGTCACGACGAGCACGTCCTCGGTCATCAGGGGCAGGGCGCCGCGCGTCCGCTGGATCGCGTTGCCGATGAAGACGCCGAGGTCGTCGCCCTCTTGGATCTCGGGGATGCCGTCGAGCGCCAGGATCCGGATCGAGGCCTCAGCCGACACCGAGCCCCTCCGATTCGATCGACTCGACGAAGACGAGGTCGTCGGCGGTGTCGAGGTCGATGGTGAGCGGTCCGCCGAGCTCGAGGTAGGCCGCGCCGGCCGTCTCGGCGGCGGTGCGATGGACGCGGCGGCTGGCGCGGCCGAAGCCGAAGTCGATGGCAGTCGGCGGTCGAAGCCCGAGGACGTTGGTGCCCTTGCCGTGACGATCGGGGACGAGGATGACGGCTGCTGGGGGCTCCGGCTGGGCCAGTTGTTCGACGACGGCGCCGACGGTCTCGGCTGTCACGAACGGGAGGTCGATCGGCAGGACCAGGATCGCCTCCGCGCCGCCCGCGACGACGTCCGCGCGTGCCTCGCGGAGGCCGGTGTTGAGGCCGCGCGATCGCTGACGCAGGGTCCGTGCCCCGAGGTCCGCGGCGCGACGGAGGACCTCGCGATCGGGGCTGACCACCAAGACATCATCGAGCCGATCGACGGCCAGGGCGGCCACCACGGTCCGTGCCAGGAAGCCATCGACCAGATCCCGCCGCTCCTCGGCGTCGAGCGCCTCGCCCAGCCGGGTCTTGGCGCCGTCGAGGGTACTCACCGGGATGATCGCCGCGATCCGGGTCACAGCGAGCTCGCGAATTCGAGGATCGATCGGGCGAGACGGGCACGACCGGGGTGATCGCCCATCACGGTGTCCGTCACGAGCGTCCGCAGACCCATGTCCGCGATATCCGGCTCGAGGTCGGCGTCGACGGAGTCCAGGACGAACCCGGTGGCGAGATCGCGGTAGATCCGAGCCACTCCCCGGGCGCTCGATTCGTGACCGAGCGAGACGAGCATCCGACCGGCCGGCCCCTTGAGCGCCACGCCACCGACGATCGGGCTGACCGCGACGACCGGGATCCCGGCGCGCGCCCGCTCCGCCACGACGTCACGGATGGGCCCCGCGAGGATCGGCCCGATCGAGACGATCGGGTTCGACGGCCCGATGACGATGACCTTGGCGGCCGCCAGTGCGACCAGGACCGTCGACGTCGGCGAGCGGTCGCCCGTGAACCGCACCTCGCGGACGTCGGGCTCCTGGCGAAGGTGGACGAAGTACTCCTGGAAATCGAGCCAGCCCGCGTCGGTCCGGACCTGCGTCCGGACCGACCCGTCGGCCATCGGCAGGATCGGGGTCGCGATCCCGAGCGCCGCCTGGAGCGAGCGAACGACCGCGGTCAGGGTCCCGCCCTCGCGCAGCCGTGCGGTCCGTGCGATGTGCGTCGCGAAGTCCCGGTCGCCGAGGCGGAACCACGATTCCTCCCCGTACTCGGTCAGGGCGTCCATGACGGTCCAGGTCTCGCCGGCGATCCCCCAGCCTCGCTCGTCGTCGAACCGTCCGGCGAGCATGTACATGACCGCGTCATGGTCGGGCATCACGAGTAGGCCGTGCCGTTCGGTGTCGTCGCCGGTGTTGACGACGACGGTCAGGTCGCCCTCGGGGAGGACCTGCTGGAAGCCATGGGCCAGTTTCGCGCCACCGGTTCCCCCGGCGAGGGTGACGACCCTCACGAGGGCCTCACTCCCAGCCCTTGTACGCCCTCAGAGCGCTGCTGTTCTTGACGAAGAGGAAGTCGCCACCGGTCAACGCCCCGTCGTACGGGCGGTAGTGGCAGTCGACGACGTCATAGAGGCAGAAGTCGTTGTCGAACATGACATCGAGCAGGTCGCGCGGCGTCGTCCGGTCGATGTAGGCGTCAAGGCAGCCGAACTCGATGAGCATGAGCTCGGCGGTTTTCAGGACCGTCGCCGATCCGTGCAGCGCCGCCAATTCGCCGCCCTGCAGGTCGAGCTTCACGAGATCGGGGACGAGGCCCAACGCCTCGGAGATGCTGTCGAGCGTCCTGACCTCGACATCGACGGTCGTTCGCGGCTGGCCGGAGACATGGTCGAGGAGGGAAGCGCCACGGTCCTTCGCGTTCTCTCCCCAGATGTGGAGCGGGGCCGATCCGGGCGCCGCGCCGAGCGCCTCCCCGACGATGATCGGCGCGGGTCGGACGTCGGCGATGGTCGTGGCGATGACTTCGCGCGCAAACGGGTTCGGCTCGATCAGGACGAGCTGCGCCCCACTGAACAGGCGGGAGACGTCGCGGGCCCAATTCCCTCGATAGGCGCCGCCGTCGAAGATCACGCGCGGGGCGAAGCCCAGCTCCTTCGCGTGCTGGAGACGTTCCAGCCAGGTCGGGAACGTCGTCGGCCTGCGACGTTGCCGGCTGACCACATCGAGGCCGACGGCGTGGAACGGGGCTCGGCCGATCCGCTTGAGTGTCCTGGTCGCTCGATCGTTCACGGGAGAAGCTCGGCGACGCGTGCCATGCGGTCGATGGTCTCTCGATCGTATGGGGCGGGCATCCGGATGATGACGGTCTCGAAGCCCAGCTCGATGTACGGCCGTAGCGCGTCGGCCACTTCGGTCGGAGGTCCGAGGAGCGGTGTGTTCCCCATGTCATCGACCCCGTTGTGCGCCAGTGCCTGTGCGTATCCGCGCTCCGCGACCCGACGGTCGTCGCGGATCAGGAGCGGAAAGCTGGCCGTCTTCTCGATGGTCGCGATGTCGCGGCCGATGTCCGGCGCGGCGCAGTGTTCGGCGAGGATCTCGAGCCTGCCCCGCAGCTCGTCCACGGTCCCGTTCGCATTCCACTGGTCGGCGCGCATGGCCACGGTCCTGAGCGTCTTGCGTGGCCCGGAGCCGCCGACGAGGATCGGCAGATGGGCCTGGATCGGCCGCGGCGCGCACACGGCATCGTGGAACGTATAGAAGCGGCCCTCGTGGCTGAACCGCTCGCCATCGAGCAGCCGGCGCATGAGCATCACCGATTCGTCGAGGCGATCGAGCCGTTCGCCGACACTGGAGCCGAAATCGATGCCGAAGGCATCGTGCTCGCGCTCGAACCAGGCACCGCCGATCCCGAGCACCGCCCGCCCGCCCGACAGGTGGTCGAGGGTCGTGGCGAGCTTGGCGGTCAACCCGGGGTTGCGGTAGGTATTGGCGCCGACCATCAGGCCGAGGCGGACCTTCGAGGTCAGCGGCCCCAGCCCCGCGAGGACGCTCCAGCCTTCGAAGACCGGCTGCTCCGGCGGGCCGTAGATGGCCAGGAGATGGTCCCAGGTCCAGACCGAATCCCAGCCGGCGTCCTCGGCCGCCAGCGCCGCGTCGCGGAAGCCCGGCCAGTCGGTCCGCTGCGACCAGAGCTGGAGCCCGAAGCGGATCACTCGTCGAGCTCGTCGTGGATGGCCGTCGGGCGGAACCGGAAGCTGATCCGTTCCTGGCGCTCGAACCGCTCGCGGATGATCCGCTCGGCTTCATCGGGCTCATCGGCGTGGTAGCGGCGGGCCATCCCGGCGATGTCGGCCTGCGTCGTGGCCCAGTCGGTGATCGCCCGGACCGTGCCGATGAGCCCGACCCAGCGATATTGATCGGCCGCATCGATGACCGCGAACGACAGGCGCGAGTCACGCAACAGGTTGGCCGGCCAGCGCCGGCCGATCGCGCTGTTGATGACGATCTCGTCGCCATCGACCGTGTACCAGATGACGGCCTGGCGCGGCGTCCCGTCGGGGTCGATGGTCGAGATGGTCGCGTAGCGCTCGTCGTCGAGGAAGGTCCGGATGTGGTCGGGGAGGGCGGTCAGCGCTTCGGTGGCAGGCCGGTCGGTCATGCCCTCGATGGTACGCGAGCGGGCCTTGGGATGGTGCCAGCGGGGCTGCCTACACGCCTGACCGTCTTTCGCGCGGTGCCTTCGGGGTGTCGTGGCGCGGCCGGCTCGGGCGCCGGTTTGCCGAGCAGATAGCCCTGCCCGAGCTCGACCCGGAGCGCGCTCAGTTTGGCGAGATCCGCGCGTCGTTCGATCCCCTCCGCCAGGAGCCGCGCGCCGATGCGCCGGCCGAACGAGACGAAGGCCTCGACGAGCGCCTGTTTCGCATCGTCGTGGCCGATCCCGTGGACGATGTCGCGGTCGATCTTGATGACGGTCGGCCGGAGCGCGGCGATCAGCGCGAAGCTCGCGTAGCCGGCCCCAGCGTCGTCGACGGCGAACCCGAAGCCGAGCTTGCGCAGGGCACGGACCTGGCGCTGAAGCGCACCGATGTCGGCGACCGACTGCTGCTCGGTGCATTCGATGGTGATCTGGCGCGGATCGAGGCCGGCGGCCCGGACCATGGTGCCGAGGGCGGCCGCATCGAAGTGCGGGTCGAGGAGGCTGAAGGGCGTGAGGTTGATGGCGTAGTGGCGCGGCGGTCGCTCGGCCGCGCGCTCGGTCGCCTCGAGGCGGCCGACATGCTCGAGGATCCTGGCCACGATGTAGATGTCGAGCTCGACGCCACGGTCGGTGTTGATCGCCGCCTGGACGACCGACGTGATCGATTGCGGCAGCATCGGCATGTCGGGACGGAAGAGGCACTCGTATTCGTAGAGTTCGCCGGTCGCGAGCGTCACGATCGGCTGGAACGCGATCCGGTGGAGCTTTCGAAGGCTGAAGAAGTAGTCGAGCATCTTGGTCTGGACGACCTGCGTCGACTGGGCCATGCCGATCCGGTCGGCTAGGCCGGAGAGCTGCACGGCGGCCGACATCGCGACGAGATAGCGGTCGCGCTCGGGGAGGGTGTCGTCGACCGCGACGAGGCCGTAGTCGGTCGAATTGGCGCTGTTGGCGACATCCGCGGCGGCCGCGTCGGTCAGTGTCTCCATCGGCCCGATCAGGACGGTCCCGGTGTGGAGTTCGAGGAGGCGGCCACCTTCGACCAGCCCCGCCAGGCGACGGACGAACCGGATATCGCGCGACCAGAGCAGGCGCTCGTCGGAGACGCGACGTGGCGTCGAGAGGAATCTCACCCTGACATGATGGCCCGCGGTACCGCGGGTGGCGGTCCACCGAGCGTCCGGGTCGCGATGGACCCATTGGTACGGTGCGAGGCGAGCGTCAGGCGAGGCGCTCACCAGCGCGGATCGCGAGGTCGAGTCGGTTCTCGGGCGGCGCCAGGGGACAGGCCCAGCGTGGATCGAAGGCGCACGACGGCTGGAACGCGAAATTAAAGTCGATGGTGAGCGTGCCCGCGGCGGGATCGCCGCCGAGATCCGCGCTCTTGGCCGCATCGACGAGGTACCGGCCCGCCCCGTACGTTTCGTGGCCGTTGGTGGCGTCTCGGAACGGGATGAAGAGGCCGCCCGCGTAGCCCGCCATCCAGAAGACCGAAAGGCTGCGATGACCCTCCGGGAAGGGGATCTCGATCCGGCCCACGCGCGTGAAGGAGAGCGTGTCGGCGCCGCTGTTGGGGAGTTCCAGCGCGAAGGCACCCGGCGCGGGCGGTGGCGCGGGCTCGACCGTCACCTCGAAACGAAGTGCCGGGTCGTGTTCGAAATGGACGGCTTCGAAGGTCGCGCGGGCTGCGGCCGGGACGGGCGATTGGGGGTGCTCGCGGAAGAGGTTCTCGCGGACCGCGCGCCAGTGGGCGAGGGCCACACCCGGGTCCGTGGCGGCCATCGCGCGGACCTCGGTGTAGAGCGTGGCGACGCGGCGGCGCCAGTCCGCGAGCCAAGCCCGGTCGGTCGCGGAGCCATCGCCCTGGGTCCAGGTCTCCGGCATCGCTCTACGATCCGCGCCGGATCGCGTCGGCGCCGTTCGGGTCGGTCATGTCCTGCTCCCGCGGGTTCCGTCCAGGCTGACGCCATCCTAGCCGGCCGGTGCTATGCCCGGCCGAAGGCGTCGCCCTGGAAGTCGATTTTTGGATGGTTTCGATCAAGCTTGAACTAGTTGGTCAAGCCGAGCCATTTCGGGCGCCCACGGTTTCGGCGGGCGTGGATCCGGGCTGGTGCTCTCGGAGGGGCCGCGGCTGCCCGTGGCCTGTGCTCGGCCGGCGTGTGCCTGGGCCGCGCTCGGGAATGCGGGTGACACGGTTTGGCGATAGGAGGCACTTCGCGCCGATGGTTCCGCTTGGCCGAAACCATCCAGAATCCGTCTCCGAGCGCGCAGACTTCCCACGGCGTGCTCGAT
>DAIOXD010000103.1:0-6633 GCA_036758145.1 Candidatus Limnocylindrales bacterium | reverse complement strand
TCGGCTGTCCCGATTGGCCGCTCTGCCACGGCCAGCTGATCCCGGCGCTCGACGACTCGAAGGCCTGGATCGAATGGATCCATCGCACGGTCGCCGTCATCATCGGCTTCGAGATCCTCGGTCTCGCCCTTCTCGCCATCCGTGACTACCGCGACCGTCGTTCCATCCTGTGGCCGTCGCTCGGCGCGGTCGCCCTCGTTGGATTCCAGGCGTGGCTCGGGCGCGAGACGGTCCGCCTCGGCAACAGCGGGGAGTCGGTCACGGCGCACCTGGCGACGGCCCTGGCGCTCGTGGCAGTACTGGTCTTCGTGACCGTCCGCGCGGGCTATCCGGCGCGGATCGGCGGGCGGGGCGGGAGCCAGCGGTTCACCCTGCTGGCGGCATTCACCACCGCCGCCGTCTTCGCGCTGCTGTTGTTCGGGTCACATGTCACGGCGACCGCTTCGGCGCTGGTCTTCCCGGACTGGCCGCTGATGAACGGGTCGCTCATCCCGGCCGTGACCGATGTGACCGCCGCGCATGTCCTCCACCGCTGGGTTGCGGGCGTGGTCGGACTGATCGTGCTGGTCCTCGCCATCGTCGCGTGGCGAACCCAACGGGACCATCCGACCCTCGTCCGGCTCGCCGTCGGCAGCGCGGTCCTGTTCGCGATCCAGGCCGTCATCGGTGGCGCACAGGTCCTGACGCAGCTCGCCGAGTGGACGGTCACGCTCCACCTGGCGCTGGGGGCCGTCATCTGGGCGACGCTGACCGGGCTGACCGTCACGAGCTATTACACGGCGCGCGTGCGTGTCGGGGCCGGCGCGGGCGCGGGCGAGCCCGCCGAGGCAGGCCCGGGAACCACGGGGGCGCGAACGGCCGGCGACACGATCCGCGCCTACATCGCGCTCACCAAGCCACGCATCATCGAGTTGCTGCTGGTGACCACGGTCCCGGCGATGGTCCTCGCCACGCGGGACCTGCCCGGCGCCAGCGGCGGCGTGGATTGGGCCGACTGGGGTGCGCTCGTCTTCTGGACGATGATCGGCGGGACACTCGCCGCGGGCAGCGCCAACGCCATCAACTGCTACCTCGATCGCGACATCGACCTGCTGATGACGCGCACCCGACGCCGACCGCTACCTGCCCACCAGGTCGAGCCCGAGCGGGCGGTCGTGTTCGGGCTCGCGCTCGGGGTCGTCTCGTTCATCGTGATGGTCTATTTCGTGAACCTGACGGCAGCCTTCCTGACGCTCCTCGCCATCGGCTTCTACGTCGTCGTCTACACGATCCTGCTCAAGCGGACGACGCCGCAGAACATCGTCATCGGTGGTGCGGCGGGGGCGTTGCCGCCGGTGATCGGCTGGGCGGCCGTGACCGGGAGCGTCGGGCTGCCGGCGATCCTCCTGTTCCTGCTCGTCTTCTACTGGACGCCGCCCCATTTCTGGGCGCTCTCGCTTCGGATCCGCAAGGACTACGCGGCGGCCGGTGTCCCGATGCTCCCCGTCGTCAAGGGGATCCCGGAGACGACGCGCCAGATCGGGCTGTACACGATCCTCATGGTCGCGATCTCGCTGGTGCTGTTCGCGGTCGGGCGGATGGGCGCGATCTACCTCGTCGCCGCGGTCGTGCTGGGCGCGATCTTCCTGTGGCAGGCGTACGGCCTGTGGCGCCGCGGCTCATCCGAGGAGGCGTCGACCGCCGGCGCGATCCGGCTCTACAAGTACTCGATCAGCTACCTGAGCCTGCTCTTCCTCGCGGTCGCCATCGATGCCCTGGTGGTCATCCCGGTCTGAGGCGCGCCCGCCGGCGTAGACCGCGCGATGCCACGCGGCGAGTTCGGCGCCGCGCTGTCACCATGCGCGAATGCAGATCCACTTCCTTGGTGGCGCCACGACCGTCACGGGCTCACAACACCTGCTCGTGACCGAACGGGCGAAGGTCCTCATCGACTGCGGGATGTTCCAGGGCAGCCCCAACGAATCGATCCGCAACCGGGTTCCGTTCGCGTACGACCCGAAGGAGCTCGACGCCGTCCTGCTGACCCACGCCCATCTCGATCACTGCGGCCTCCTCCCGCTCCTCGTCAAGGACGGCTACCGGGGTGCGATCCACGCCACCGCCGGGACGGTCGAGCTGGCAGGCCTCGTCCTTCTCGACTCGGGCAAGCTCCACGAGGAGTTCGCCAAGCGCGAGGCGCGCTGGGAGAATCGTCACCCCGACGCCGTCGCCGCCGACGACAAAAAGGAGTCCGACCAGTACCAGGCCGCCATCGACCTCGCCGCCGCGGGCGACGCGCAGAGCGCAGCGGCCGGCGACGAGGAGACCGAGCACGTCGCCACGACCGTCGAGCCCGTCCCCGGCAACCCGCCGACCGTCTGGCCGACGGACCCGGAGGCCCAGCTCCGCGCCCAGCCGCCGGACCTGCAGATCGACCTCGACGCGCCGCTCTACACGGCCAAGGACGCCGAGGCGTCGCTCGCCTCGTTCAAGGCGGTCAAGTACGGGGAGGAGATCGAGGTCGCACCCGGCGTCCACGCGACCTTCGTGGATGCCGGCCACATCCTGGGCTCGGCGATCATCCGGTTGCGCGTCCAGGACCACGAGGGTGGCGACGAGCGGATCATCGTCTGCTCCGGCGACCTCGGGCGGCCGAACACGCCGATCCTGCGCGATCCGACGGTGATGACGGACGCCGACTACGTCCTCGTCGAATCGACCTACGGTGGCCGCGAGCACGAGCCCGAGGTTGAATCCATCCGGGTCCTCGCCGAGACCGTCCGGCTGGTCTCCGACGCCGGCGGCGTCCTCCTCGTCCCCTCGTTCGCGATCGGGCGGACACAGGAGGTCGTCTGGGAGCTCGATCGGCTCATCGAGCGCGGCGAGATCCCGCTCCTCCCGCTCTATCTCGATTCGCCGATGGCCTCGAAGGCATCGGACATCTATCGCCACCACCCCGACTACTACGACGAGGAGACCGCGAAGCTGTTGCGTGACGGCGAGACGCCGCTCGACTATCCGAATCAGACGGTCGTCAACGACATGAAGGCTTCGCAGGCGATCGCCACGGCGCCCCGGCCATACATGATCGTGGCCAGCAACGGGATGCTGACCGGCGGCCGCGTCGTCGGGCACCTGCGCAACCTCATCGACGACCCGAAGGCGACGATCCTGTTCGTCGGCTACCAGGGCGAAGGCACGCTCGGCGCGCACCTCCAGGCCGGCGCCACGGAGGTCAAGCTCGACGGGCAGGTCCGCCAGGTTCGCTGCAAGACCCAGTCGATCAGCGGCTTCTCCGCCCACGCGGACGAGAGCGAGCTGCTCGACTGGCTCCGCCACTTCGCGGCGGGCAAGCACCCCGGCGACCGCGGCTATCCCCGCCGCGTCTTCCTGGTCCATGGCGACCCGGACGCGCAGATCGCGCTCGAACCGAAGGTCCGCGACCTCGGTTTCGCGACCCACGTCCCGCACTGGCACGAGCACGTCACGCTCGACTGATGCTCCCGCTCGATCTCGCCCTGGCGGTCGCCGGTCGGATCGCTCACGAAGTCAGTCGGTGGATGGATGACTCGCCGCGGGCGGTGTGGAGCGTCGTCGTCGCGCTCCTGCTGCTCTCGGGGATCCCGATCGCATTCGTCGGCTCCAGCCCGCGCCCGACCGACCTGACCTTCGACGACGTCCGCCAGGACCACATCCCGGCGATGACGTCGTGGGTTCGCCTCGAGGGTGAGCTGCGCCAGACGGGTGCCGGCGGGGGCATATACGAGCTCCATGACAGCCGCGACGACGCCAGATACGTCATCGTCATCACGGAGGCGTCGCTCCCGCCCGGGCACACCATCGTGACCGGCCGGATCTCGCCCCTCCTGGCGACGACCGGGAACGTCGGGACCATCGACGCCGACGTCCCGGCCGTGCCTCGTGTCGATGAGCCGATCTGGCTCTACCTGACGCCGGGTGTCGTCGCCATCCTGATCGCCATCGGCATCCGGGCCGGCTACCCGGTCGTGCGGCGTGAGCGCGGCCCCGGCGATCGATCGCAGCGGCTTGCGCCCGGGGAATCGGTCGCGGTGCGCTGGAGCGGCCGGATCGGCAGCGAGTCGGTCGCGCGCTTCGCCCCGCAGCCCGGCACCCTCGAGATCGCGACCGAGCCCGACCTGGCGTATCTCTCGCTCACGACCGGCGACATTCCTCGAACGATCCGGATGCGGCGGCCCGCCTCGGCCCAGCGCGTCCGGGTGTGCCGGGTCACCGGCCGCGAGGCCGGCCTCGAAGTCCACGGGCAGAACGCCGACCTCGTGCTCGCCCTCGACGATCGCGCCACCCGTGACAGGCTGGCCGCGACGCTTCGATAGGGTGAGCGCCGGCCGCGCGCCGGGTACGCTGCGCGCATGCGACCGTCCCTGAACATCCTCGGCGAAGACCTGATCGCCAGGATCGTCGACGAGGCGAAACGCGTCCTGGCCGAAGTCGGGATGGAGATCCGCGGGCGCGAGATGCGCGACCGGCTGGTCGCCCACGGCCTGCCGCTCGATCCAACGGGCCTACGCGTCCTCTTCCCACGCAACGTCGTCGAGGCGGCGATCGCCTCCGCGCCGAGCTCGTTCCTGCTGTATGACCGCGACGGCGAGCCGCACGCCGACCTCGGCGGGGATCGCGTCCACTTCATCCCGGGTTCGTCCGGGCTCAAGGTGCTCGACCACCGGACGGGCGAGACGCGGCTCGCGAACTCGACCGATTTCGTCGAATACGTGCGGCTCGCCGACGGCCTGCCCAACATCCCGTATCTCGCCACGGCCTTCTCGACGAACGACGACATCGAGCCCGGCGTCTCGGATGCGTGGCGGCTATACATGACCCTGACGAACTCGAAGAAGCCGGTCGTCTCGGGCGCGTTCACCGAACACGGCGTGCCGCGGATGGTCGAGATGATGCAGCTCTTCCGGCGCGATCGGGCCGACCTGATCGCCCGTCCGATGTCGATCTTCACGATCACGGCGACCGGCAACTTCCGCTACAGCGAGGACTCCTGCCAGAACCTCATCGACTGCGTCGAGGCGGGCGTCGCGGTCGAGATCGTGCCGGTGACGCTGATGGGGCTGATCGCGCCGGTGACCGTGGTCGGGGCGACGGTCTTCCACACCGCCGACGTCCTGGCCGGGATCACGATGGCCCAGGTCGTCCGGCCCGGGGCGCCGGTCCTGTTCGGCGGGGCGCCGGCGACGTTCCACATGAAGATCGCGAGCTCGCCGATGTCCGCGATCGAGGCGCTCCAGCTCGACGCGGCGTATGTCGCCGTCGCCAAATGGCTCGGGCTGCCGACGCAGTCGTACATGGCCCTCTCGGACAGCCCGATCCTCGATGCGCAGGCCGGCGCGGAGACGTTCGGCAGCGCGCTCATCGCGGCGCTTGCGGGCGTGAACTCTGTTTCCGGCCCCGGGATGCTCGATTTCCTGCTCGTGTTCAGCCTGCCCAAGCTCGTGTTCGACGACGAGATGTGCGGCCAGGCGCTGCGCTTCGTGCGCGAGGTCGTGCCCCACGACGACCTGCCCGTCGGGGACCTCGTCGACCACCTGCTCGCCGACCAGCACCTGATCATGGCCGCCCACACCACGGCCCATTGGCCGACCGAGCTCTACCTGCCGAGCTCGATCGTCGATCGCGACAACCGGGAGGCGTGGATGCGCCTCGGTTCGAAGGACACCTACCAGCGCGCCTGCGACGAGGTCGACCGGCGGCTGGCAGCCTACCGCCAGCTCGAGACCGACCCGGCCATCGACGCCGAACTTCGGCGGATCATCGGATCGGGGTTGTCCGATCCGGACCGGCCGCTGCCGATCATCCCGGTCGCGCCGGAACCGGTCATCGCGACGGGCCCCGGGACCGGCGAGCGTCGCCACAACCGACGCCGCGAACTCACCCAGCGCCCACCGATCGAGGGAGACCCCACGTCCTGACCACGCCGACGCTCGCCACGAGGACCTTGGCGACGACGACGAGCGTGAGCGACAGGGCCCAGCGATGGCACCGCCTCCCCGAGCCGGCTCGGGTCGACAAGGGTCCGGGTCGCGACGAAGGTCTCCAGCCGGCTGCCGAAAGTCCCAGCCGCCCCCGACATCAGGCCCACTGGCAACGCCCGCGGATTTGCCTATGTTCGGCGTCACAACGGGAGATCGAGCTTGTTCCAGACCCAACGACGCATCCGGTCGGTCTTCGTCGGCGCACTGGCGTCGACGGTCCTGCTGAGTGCGTCCCTGGCACTGTTCGTCGGTCCGGTCCTCGGGCTCGCCGCAGTGTGCGACCCGGTCACCCTGACCGAAGGCAGCGTCTTGCCGACGAGTGGGACGCCGACGACGACATTCACCTTCAAGGTGACCTACACCAACACCACCGGCGGCACGCCCTCGTCAGCACGCGTGCGGTTCCAGGACGGCAGTTCGATCAACCTCGTATCCGGTGGCGGCAGCACGACTGCGGGGCGGATCTATACGGGCTCGACGACCAAGCCCGTGGGTACGTGGACCTACTTCTTCCGCTTTAAGACCGGGCAACCGTGTTCCACGCCAGCCGCGACGTTCACGGTCGGCCCGGCGCCGACCCCGACCCCGACAGCGACGCCCAAACCCACCCCCAAGCCGACTCCGAAGCCGACAC
>DAIOXD010000102.1:0-6673 GCA_036758145.1 Candidatus Limnocylindrales bacterium | reverse complement strand
CGGTCGCCGAGGACGAGCGGCCGCTCCTCGCGGTCGAGGTCCCGATCGGCGAGGCATCGGCCGATGCCCTCGGGCTGGCCATCGCTCGGATCCTGGGCATCGCCGACCGTCTGCTCGACGAATCGGGCGACTGGTTGTGGCACGGCGGACCGATGCCCGACCCCGGCGAACGGACCTCGGGCAACCAGGCGTTCCTGGACCACTTCACGGCACGGCTTCCGGAACTCCTCGAACCATGACCCGCCGCATCTCGGGGCTCGTCCTGGCGGTCGTGGCCGCCGTCGGGCTCCTGGCTGCACCGGTCGGGATCGCCCGGATCCCCGAGGTCCGCGCCGCGGCGCCGGGGCTGACGATCGTCAGCGAGGCCCGCTACGACGTCCAGCCGGCCCAGCACCGCGTCCACGTCACGCTCGACATGACGCTCGTCAACCACTTGCGCGACACGACGACGAAGCGCTACTACTTCGATCGCGCCTTCCTCTCCGTCCTGCCCGGCTCGTCCGGCTTCAAACTGACGACCGGTTCGGGTACGCCGCACGTCAAGGTCTCGAAGTCGACTGCGACCTACACGCTCCTCCAGCTTGATCTGGCGGCCCGGCTCTACAGCGGCAAGTCGGTGACGTACCGGCTCGTCTTCGCCCTCGTCGACAAGGGCGGGGCCGCGAGCCGGGACGTGCGCGTCGGCGGGTCCCTCGTCTCGTTCCCGGTCTGGGCGTACGCCACGGACGCCACGCCGGGCAGCACCGTCCGGGTCGTCTTTCCGGCGGGCTTCACGGTCGAGGTCCAGTCCGGCGACATCCCGACGCCGACCACCGCGGCCGACGGCACGACCGTCTTCCAGACCGGGGCGCTGGGCACGCCGCTGACCTTCTTCGCCTATCTCGTGGCCGACCGGCCGGCGACCTACGTCGAGCGAAAGGCGACGACGACCGTCGGCGGAACGCCGGTCGAACTCACGATCCGCTCGTGGGCGGACGACCCGGCCTGGTCCGATCGGGTCGGTGGCCTGGTCGCCCGTGCCCTGCCGCTCCTCTCCGAACGCATCGGACTCGCCTGGCCGCGCCAGGGCGGGCTGATCGTGCACGAGGCCATCAGCCGGACGGCGGGCGGCTACGCGGGGCTCTTCGACCCGTCGCTCGGGCAGATCGACGTCGCCTATTACGCCGATGACTTCGTGGTCCTCCATGAAGCGGCGCACGCGTGGTTCAACGGGGGGCTCCTCGTCGACCGTTGGGCGAACGAGGCGTTCGCCTCGTATTACGGGCTCGACGTCGCGTCGGCCCTCAAGGTCACGGCGACGGGCGACACCCTGACGCCGGCGTTGCAGGCGGCGCGGATCCCGCTCAATGCCTGGGGCGTCGTGGGGAATCCATCGAGCGCGACCGAGAACTACGCCTATGCGGCCACGCTGAGCCTGGCCCGCGCCATCGCCGATCGCGCCGGTCCGGCCGGGCTCAAGGCGGTCTGGGCCGACGCCGCGGGCCGGATCGGGGCCTACCAGCCGCCGCCTCCGAGCGATGGCGCCACGTCGGCGGTGGGTGGCACGACCGGCTCGCCCGAGACGGTCGACGGTCCGCCCGATTGGCGCGGCCTGCTCGACCTGCTCGAGGCGGACACATCGGCGTCCTATGACGACCTGTGGCGGACCTGGGTCGCCCGCGACAGCGACCTGCCGCTGCTCGACGCCCGCGCCGAGGCGCGGTCGCGCTACGACGCGGTCGTCGCGGCGGCCACGTCGGCCGGCGACTGGCAGCTGCCGCGCCCGGTCCGCGACGCGATGCGCGCGTGGCAATTCGACCAGGCCGACGCGCTGCTGACCGATGCGAAGACGATCCTCGACCAGCGGGTGACGATCGCGCAGGAAGCCGCCACCGCCGGGCTGACCGCACCCGACACGCTGCGGGCCGCATTCGAACGCCCCGACGGCTTCGCCAGCGCGACGCTCGAGGCGACGGCCGAGCTCGCGGCGATCGATCGGTACGATGCCGCGGTCGCGGCACACCTCGGCACGACGGACATGCTCCAGGGCGTCGGCCTGTTGGGCACGTCCCCCGCGGCCGACCTGGAGCGGGCGCGGACGCTCTTCGCGACCGGCGACCTGGCCGGCGCGGCCAGCGCGGCGGCATCGGCCGAATCTGCCTGGGCGGGTGCCGAGGACGTCGGTCGTGGCCGGCTCGTCAGCATCGGGCTTCTCGCGCTCGCGTTCGTCGTCGGGCTCATCCTGCTCACCGGCTGGCTGCGCGGTCGCCGCCGGCGCGCGACGGCCGTCGTCGCGCAGGGACCGTACGCTACACTCGCCGCCACTCCCGACCCGGTCGACCCGGTCGCGGTCGGAGACGATGGCGCGGGAGGCGCGGGACCGGACTGATGGGGCTGATGCGCTCTCGGCCGTCGCACGAGATCCTGTCCGGTGACTCGGCCGATGTCTACTTCGCGCGCGCCGAGGCCATCCTCGCCAAGGAGGGCCGCGACCCGCTGGTGACGATGGAGGTCTTCGGCCGGCAGGACGCCGTCCTGTGCGGGATCGACGAGGCGCGCAACCTGCTGGGCCACGTCCTGGCTCGCGCGGATCCCGGCGAGACGCGCCTCGAGGCGCTCTCCGACGGCGAAGTCATCGGGCCCAAGGAGATCGTCCTTCGGATCCGGGCGCGCTACCGACAGTTCGGGCTGTACGAGACGGCCTTTCTCGGGATGCTCGCCCAATCGACCGGCTGGGCGACGGCCGCCCGAGCCTGCGTCGACGTGGCCGCGCCCGAACCCGTCATCAGCTTCGGCGCCCGCCACATCCACCCCGACATCACCGACGTCCTCGACTACGCCGCGATCGTCGGCGGCTGCGTGGGCGCCTCGACACCGGCGGGCGCCAGGCTGGCCGGGCTCGCGCCGACGGGCACGATGCCGCATTCGCTGGTGCTGATCTTCGGCGATACGGTCGAGGCGGCCCTCGCGTTCGACCGGCACGTGGCGCCAGACGTGCCACGGATCGTCCTGGTCGACACGTTCAAGGACGAGGCCGAGGAGGCGCTGCGCGTCGCCCACGCCCTGGGTGATCGCCTCTACGGCGTCCGGCTCGACACGCCGTCCGAGCGCGGCCGGGTCACCGCCGACCTCGTCCACGAGGTTCGCGCCCGGCTCGACCAGGCGGGCTTCGGCCACGTGAAGATCACCGTCTCGGGCGGGCTTACCCCCGAGCGCATCCGGTATTTCAAGGAGGCGGGTGCGCCGGTCGATTCGTATGCGGTGGGGTCGTACATCAGCGGCGCGACACCGCTCGATTTCACCGGCGACATCAAGGAGATCGAGGGCAAGCCCATCGCCAAACGCGGGAGGATCCCCGGGCTGACCGATTCGCCGCGACTGCAGAACGTCGATCTCGCGGCCTACCGCGAGGGCTGAATCGGGGGTGCCGGTGGCATCGTCGGGCGCTCCGTGCCACCATCGGTGGATGCAGTCCTCTCGACCCGACGACGCGGCCGATCCCGAGGAGCGCGAGAGCGCGTACGACCTGCTCCAGCGCGGCCAGGCGCTCCTCGACCGGCGGCATTTCGCGCAGGCGGCCATCGTGCTCGGGCGTGCGGACCGGCTCGAGCCCCGAAAGGGCTCGATCCTCGAAGCGCTCGGGCGGGCCTATTTCAACTCGGGCCAGGCGGAGGCGGCGCGGGCCACCTTCGAGGCCCTGCTCGACGTCGATCCGTCGTCGCACTACGGCCATTTCGGATTGGGCCAGAGCTTCAAGCGTCTTGGCCGCCCAAGCGAGGCGGGGACGCACCTCCGCCTGGCGGTCGCGCTCAGCCCGGAAACGACCCTGTATCGGGAGGCCCTCGCCCGTCTCGGGTAGGGGCCGGGGCGGCCTCGGCTCCGGCGCGGCCCGCAGGCTCGGCGGGCGCGCTGTGCCGCAGCTTGGGCGGCACCCCGCCAGATGTCGTCGCTGGGAGTCACTTTTCGGATGGTTCCACTCAAGCGGAACGATCGGCCGCACGACGCATCGTTAGCGCGCAGGCGAGCGCATCTCCCCAGGCGCGTTGCGGTATTCGTTGGCGATCCCATTCGAGGAAGATCGCCTCCTCGACGCGATCGTTCCGCTTCGTCGGAACCATCCCAAAAGTGACTCCGAGCGCGGTGACTCCGACGCGGTGACTCCGGCAGCGGCGGGGCGGCGGCTCCCCGCGCCGAGCGCGGCGCCCTCCTACTCCCCGAGCAACCGCGGGAGCCAGAGCAACGCCAGGATCGTCTTCGCATCGCGGAATTCGCCCGCCTCGGCGGCTGCGACGGCCTCGCGCCAGGGCATCCTCTCGAGCAGGAGGTGCTCGTCCGCATCGGGACCCAGGCGGTCGCCATCGGCCGGTCGCAGATCCGTGGCGAGATAGAGATGCATCAGCTCCGACGCGAATCCGGGCGCGGTATAGAAGCTCGCGAGCCGCCGCCACGTGCCGGCGCGCATCCCGGTCTCCTCCTCGAGCTCGCGCGGGGCGGCAAGCTCCGGGTCCTCGATCGACCCGTCGGCCGCGACGTCCAGCGTGCCGGCCGGCACCTCCAGGAGCGCCTCGCCGACCGCGACCCGATATTGCCGGACGAGCAGGACCTGGTCGTCGGTGTCGATGGCGAGGATGGCCACCGCCCCCGGGTGACCGACGACCTCGCGCGTCGCGCGCGACCCGTCGGCCCGCTCGATCGTCTCGATCTTGAAGGTCAGGTAGTGCCCATGGTGCAGGACCTGCGAATCAACGACGCGCTCGACGAGATCGGCCCCGGAGATCGCCTCCGGGGCCGTTCGGTCGCGATCACGCGAGCCTGCGCTCAGGCGGCGACCGCGATGTCGGGGGCGAGGGTCAGGCCGGTCTCGCCGTCGAAGAGGTGCAGCTTCTCGAGCGGCAGGACCATCGTGATGATGTCGCCCGGCTTGATCCGGTGCTCGGAACCGACGATGGCCACGATGTCCTGGTCGGCCGCGTTGAGATGGAGGAGCTCCTCGTTGCCGAGGTACTCGACGACGTCGGCCCGGGCCCGGAACGAGGCCACGCCCGACCCGGCATCCCCGATGTCGAGATGCTCGGGCCGGAAGCCGGCGACGAGCGTCTTGCCCACCTTCGGGGTGGCGGCCTCACGGTAGCGCGGCGGGATCGGGATCGACCAGTCGGCGGGGCCCACGAGTCGGGCACTCTCGCCGGTGCCCTCCATGTGGACCTCGACGAAGTTCATCGACGGGCTGCCGATGAAGCCCGCCACGAACCGGTTGATCGGGGTGTCGTACAGGATCTGCGGCGTCCCGACCTGCTGGAGCAGGCCCTCGTTCATGACCGCGATCCGGGTGCCCATCGTCATCGCCTCGACCTGGTCGTGCGTGACGTAGACGACGGTCGTCTTGAGCCGCTGGTGAAGACGGGCGATCTCGGCGCGCGTCTGGACGCGCAGCTTGGCGTCGAGGTTGGAGAGCGGCTCGTCCATCAGGAAGACCGCGGGCTCACGAACGATCGCGCGACCGAGCGCGACGCGCTGGCGCTGGCCGCCGGAGAGCTCCTTCGGCTTGCGATCGAGGAGCTTGTCGAGCTGGATCGTCTCGGCGGCCTCCCTGACCCGGCGTTCGATCTCGGGCTTGGGGACCTTGCGCAGCTTGAGCCCGAACGCGAGATTCTCGCGGACCGACATATGCGGGTAGAGCGCGTAGCTCTGGAAGACCATCGCGATGTCGCGATCCTTGGGCGGGACGTCGTTGACGACGCGATCGCCGATCTTGAGGGTCCCGCTCGAGATCTCCTCGAGTCCGGCGATCATCCGCAGGCTGGTCGTCTTGCCGCAGCCCGATGGTCCGACCAGGACCATGAACTCGCCGTCCCCGATCTCGAGACTGAGGTCCTTCACGGCGTGGAACTCGCCGTACTCCTTGTTGACGTTTTCGAACGTCACGGTCGCCATGGCGAAACCTCCGCTCCCAGCGGTCCAGCGCGGGCCCATGCATCCAGCCGCCGAAGCGGACGTGGACGGGCCCCATACGAGGGCTGCTCGGGGTAGTCGCATCGTAGGGGCGCGTGCTCAGCGGCGCAAGGACGAATCTGCCTGCAGCGTTCTCACAAACCCGAAAGGAACCACCCTCACCATGTGGACATGCGCTCCTCACCACTCGCCGGCCAGGTCGGACGGTTCGTCTCGATCGGGGTCGTCAGCACGGCGGCCTACGTCGTCCTCTACGGCGGCCTTCGAACCGTCTTGACGGCCGTGGCGTCGAACGCCATCGCGCTGTTCGTGACCGCCGTCGGGAACACGGCGGCGAACCGACGCCTGACCTTCGGGGTGCGCGGCCGGGCGTCGATGATGCGCGACCAGGTCGCGGGCCTCGGTGCGTTTGCCATCGCCCTCGTCATCACGACCGGCGCCGTCATCGCCCTTGCCGTGCTTGTGCCGCGCGCCGCGCGACCGCTTGAGATCGCGGTGATCGTCGCCGCGAATGTGCTCGCGACGGTGGTGCGGTTCGTCGTGCTGCGGGCGGCCATCGCGCCCGACCGTACGAGCCCCACGCAGTCCACCAGCGAACGATTCGAAGGGACTGCCTCTTGACCACGATCGCCCGACCCGGCATCGCGAAGCCGCTCGCCGGTCGCCCGACGGCGATCCTCGCTCGACTCGCGGGAGTCGGGGCCGACGAAGCGACCTGGATCGCGGTCGCGACCCTGGGGAT
>DAIOXD010000101.1:1211-6673 GCA_036758145.1 Candidatus Limnocylindrales bacterium | reverse complement strand
AGCCCCCGCCGCAGGTCGCGGGTGAAGACCGCGGCGAGCAGCCCGAACGGCGAGCCATCGATGACGCCCAGAGCGTCGGCCTCGTGGTCGATCGGGGTGATCGGGACGACGGGCCCGAAGGTCTCCTCGCGGGCGATCGTCATCGAGTCCGTGACGTGATCCAGGATCGTGGGTTGGAAGAAGAGGCGGCTACCCAAGTGGGGTGCGCGCTCCCCACCGGCGAGGACTTGAGCGCCACGGGCACGAGCCTCGACGACCTGGCGCTCGGTCTTGTCGGCCGTCCGCTCGTTGTTGAGCGGGCCCATCGTCGTGGCGGCGTTGAGCGGGTCGCCGAGTCGGACCTCGCTCTTGACCGCCTCGACGAGGCGGGCGAGGAATTCGTCGTGGAGGGGCCGCTGGACGAGGACGCGCTCGCCGGCGGTACAGCTCTGGCCGGCGTTCAGGAAGCAGGCCGTGAGGGTCGCGGCGACGGCCGCGTCGATGTCGGCGTCGTCCAGGATCACGAGCGGCCCGTTGCCGCCCATCTCGAGGAGGAGCTCCTTGCCGACGGCGCGCTCGGCGATTCGCCGACCCGTCGCGGTCGAGCCGATGAACCCGACGGCGGCGACCGCCGGGTTCGACGCGATCTCGTCCCCGACCTCGGAGCCCGGGCCGGTCACGAGGTTGAAGACGCCGGGCGGGAGGTCCGCGTCGACGATGCATTCGGCGAGGGTCACGGCGCAGAGCGAGGTGAAGCGCGCGGGGTTCCATACGACCGTGTTACCCGCCGCGAGCGCCGGGGCGATGAGCTCGGCCGGCATCGTGTACGGCCAGTTCCACGGGGTGACGACACCGACGACGCCTTTCGGGACGCGGTAGACGAGGATCCGCTTGTCGGCGTGGACGGAAGGAGGGAGCAGCCCCTCGATGCGGGTTGCGTCGGCCGCGGCCATTCGGAAATAGACGAGGAGCTCCTCGACCTCGCCGTAGGCTTCGGCGACGAGCGGCTTGCCCTGATCGGCGGTCAGGATGCGGGCCAGCTCGTCACGGCGGTGGTCGATGTTCGCGGCGATTCGCTCGAGCGCGGCCGCTCTCTCGAAGGGCGTCGTGCGACCCCAGGCCGGCGCGGCCTTCGCTGCGGCTTTGATCGCTCTCGCCGCGTCTTCTCGCGTCCCCAGGGCGACGCTGCCGATGACGGCGCCGGTGGCCGGGTTGGTCGCCTCGAAGGTCTCGCCGCCGGCGGCATCCGCCCACGCGCCACCGACGAAGATGCCGCGATGGCGCGTCGCGATCTGGTCGGCGGGCAACGCGGTATTCCTCCCTCTCGATCCGTCGGGTGGCGCCGGCGAGACCGCCCTGCGCGCCGCCGCCAAGTCTGCTCCGCGACCGATTGGGCGCGCAACTCTCGCACCGTCGCGGGGGTCGCGGGAGGCGGCTCGCGCTTGGTCGCGTGGCACCTCACCTCGTCGGGCGGCGCCCCAAACGTGTATGCCGATTCGGCGGCCGACGGACGGCGCGCAGCCGGCCATCGGTGTTGCTCCACACATAGGCATCAAGTGCAGGCATTGGCTCGCGGGCGCCTTCGTCCGTCAGCGCCCGAAGCCAGGCGCTCGATGAGCCCGGAAATCGAGCCGCGAACACGGCCCCGAGCTCGGCGACGAGCGATCGATTGCGGCGCGTGGCCCGGATGACGTAGAGGCCGCCGACACGCCACGGTCCGTCGGCCTCGGTCAGACGAGCTTGGAGCGCAGTCTTCTTGCCGTCGAGCCCGCGAAGGCTGGCACCGACGTCGTCGAACCAGTCCCAGATCTCCACGACCACCGCCTCGTGCGTCGCGGCACGAACGAGGGCGACATCGATCGACCGCGAACGAACGACATCCGTGTCGATCGCGAGCTCTGGGTGAGCGGTCCAGCCACCGCGGCGCGCGGCTTCGATCACAGCGTTCTGCCGGCGGACGTGCTCAATGTCCCGCGGGCGTTCAGCGCCCGGTGCGTGCTCGAAATAGCCGACGAGCTGCTCACCGACGGCCGCAGCCGCAACCGCCCACGTTTCGAGTGAGGCGCCAGCCCCGAGACCACGCTCGAGTTCGCTGATCCGCGGCTGGGACACACCGGAACGCGCAGCCACCTCCGCTTGCGGAATGGCGGCCGTTTCGCGGGCGTCCCGCAGAGCGACGCCGAGGCGGCCCGCGATCACCTGAGCGCGGCGTCTGCCGGCGATGGCGTGCTTGCCGCTGCGGCGAGTCCTCGAAGAGTTCCCCATATCGACCGGATCATTAGCTGGCCGGCTTATCGGCCGCTTGCGTTGCCCATGTCGCGGTTCGTCGTGCTCGGGGCATGCGGTGTCGAACGTGAGCGACGAGATTCGTGCGTGTCCCACCTCAGGCCGAACTCGTCCCATCGTCCCTGCCCCTCAGATCTGGCGTTTTCGGACCTCCTGAGGCGATTCGTGGCGCGAATTACTGATGGGGTCGATACGGGGCCGTCAATGTCGATGAGGCATTGCGCGCGCTTCACGTGCCCTGTCGAGCTCCTGCGGACTGAGGCACCCGCAGTTCGTGCTCAGTAGCGACCAGGCTCCGCGCAGGGTGAGCGCGCGATCGAGGCGAACTCGGCCGAACGCTCGTTGGGCGTGCGTCTGACACAGATGGGCAGGCAAGCGCCTCCTCGGCTCGGCGTTGCGGCGCCCGAGGGACTCATGCGTCCCAAGCAAAGAGGAAGGGCGCCCGGTGGGCGCCCTTCGAGTGTCTGCAATGGGCCGACAGTGGCTTACTCCGCGGGGATCTGCGCGTGGATCGCGTCGAGGTCAATGCCCTGGGAGCGCCGGTAGAGCCGAGCCACGATGTAGAGGATCGCGGCGAGCGCGTAGAGGATCCCGAGGAACTTGATCGACTCGGCGTTGCCGACGCCGATCCCATACAGGGCACTGCTGAGCCACATGTAGATGACCCAGCCGAGGAAGAGCGTCGTGACCGCCCCGGCCACACTGAGGAGCGGCAGCCCGAGGATGTTGTATCGGGCGACCGGAGACGCCTTGTACAGCTCGGGCTTCCAGTACGGCAGGATCATGGCCGCGATCCCGGTGCCGAAGAACGTCACGGCGATGACGAGCGTCGCATCGAGCGTCAATCCGTAGAAGTTTGCGTCATAGGCGTAGAAGTACGACAGAACGACAGACGGGACCATGATCAGGGCCAGCGCAGCCCATGGGACACCACGGTCCGAGATGCGCGCGGCCCACTCCGGGAGCACCCGGTCGAAGGCCGCGGCGAAGATCATCCGCGTCGACGACAGGAACAGAGTGCCGGTCCAGCCGATCCACCACGCGCCGAAGGCGAGGACGATGATCGCCTGGATGATGTGGCTGTCGATGAGGTATGACGCCAGCAGCGGCGGATAGCCCCAGATGGGGATGACCGGCGCGTTCTGTGTATACAGGTAGGCCCAGTTCACATAGGTCACGTTCGACGCGTTGAAGAACGTCCAGCCGAAGGTTTTCGCCGCGAGGACCACGAACACGATCGCCAGACCGGCCGTGACCCAGAGGCCGCCGAGCATGCCGTTCAGCACCTTTCGGAAGTCACCCGCCCCGCGGACCTCGCCGTAGAGCGTGGACCCCCAGTTCGGGTACAGCAGGAAGAAGAGCATGAACGGGACGAGGAGCAGCGTGCCCGGGCCAAACCCAGTTGGATCGAGCTCGGAACCCGTGTAGGCCGAGGCGGGGTCTGACGCGGCCTGGTCGATCGTCGCCTGGTAGGCGCCCGAGACCCCGAAGAGGCTCTGGCCCTCGCGATCGTACGCAGCCTTGAACGCATCCTGGCTCGACACGAGCATGAGCACGAACATCACGGCCAACGCGGCGAGCCCGATCCAGAGGCTCCAGCGCTGGATCCGGGCGTAGCCGGCCATGCCGAGCGCGACGAGCGCGGACGTGATGACGATCGTCGCGATCGAGACGACCATGGTCCCGTCGCTCGTGCCGAAGAAGTCGACGCCGGCCTTCCAACCGAGGAGCGCCGACAGGGGCTGGACGAACTCGATCTTCAAGATGAAGCCGTAGATCGGTGCCCAGAGCGCGAGGATGAACCACCAGCCGGTCGCCGAAAGCACGAAGCCGATGCCGCCGCGCTTGATGCCGAGGGTCGCGCCGATCAGCAGGCCCACCAATGCCCCGCCGAACGTCGGCAGGTCGCCGAGCGCGAGCGCGGTCCCGACGAGGAAGATCGCGATGGCCCCGAAGGCCCCGCCGACGACGGCGCCGGGGATCCCGTCCAGGATGCGGGTCTGCCAGACGTAGTCGCCACCGGCCCGGGGCATGACGGCGATGAGGCCAGCGTACGCGATGCAGATGAAGGTCATGCCAATCGCGGTGAGGACGATCGAGGCGATGGCCGACCCGTCGGGCACGTACGCGAAGATCGCGAGGCTGTAGAACATCCCGAGGGTGACGAGGTTGACCGACAGGAACGAATAGGCAAATGCATCGAAGCCAGACCAGCCCTTGACGAGACCCGTGGCATTCCTCAGGAACAACGCCGGGGCTTTGGCCATGTCTCCAGTGGTCATGAAGCGCTCCCTTCCTCCTATGCCTGACGCGCCGTCAACCGTTGATCAGCAGATAGCGCTTCACCTCGCCTTTCTTGGAATCCAGGTCGACGATCGCCGCCTGGAGGACGCCGTCTTCGTACGTGCTGCCAGGGTTCACAGCGAGGGTTCGGCCGATCTTCACGGCCCCGCGGCCCTCGTGAATGTGGCCGTGCAGCGAAAGCACAGGCTCGTACTCGACGATCGCATCTCGGACGGCCTTCGAGCCGACGGGAACCAGGGCCTGGCCCGCTGAGACATAGCGCATGTCGGCATCAAGCTTGGGCGCGTTGTCCAGGTTGGAACCGTACGGCGGCGCGTGGAAGTTGAAGATCGCGCGGCGGCGGTCCGGGACCGTCTCGAGAAGGACGTCGATCTTCTCGCGCAGCTTGGGGTCCGGCAGCTCGCGATAGGTGTTCCAGGGCGTCGTGTTGGCCCAGCCCGTCGAGACCATCGTGAATCCGTCGATCTCGATGACGTTCGCCTCGCCGAGCTCCACCAGCTGCGCCGCGTCGATGATCGAATCGAGCTCGAAGATGTCGTCGTTGGCGGGCGACACGACGCACCGGATCGAGGTGCCCTTCAACCGCTCGTCGGCCATGTTCATCCAGCGCTGGACGGCCCCGACCATCTCGGCCTTGAAGCGGGCGTCGACGAGCGCGGCATCGGAATCCCAGGCGGCCACTTCATCCGCCGAGAGGCGGATCGGGTAGTAGCCACGATCGAGGATCCGCTTTTCCATGGCCTGGACCTCGGCCTCGGTGGCAAGGACGTGCTCCTGGTCCTGAAGGCTCAGCCGCCAGTTGTTCGCCCGCTTCACGATCGGGACCATGGCCTTGCCGGTCATGTCGCCGCCCATGATCAGGACGTCGGCCTTGTGGAACGCGCCGGCGTTGA
>DAIOXD010000101.1:0-1111 GCA_036758145.1 Candidatus Limnocylindrales bacterium | reverse complement strand
GTCATGTCGCCGCCCATGATCAGGACGTCGGCCTTGTGGAACGCGCCGGCGTTGAGGAACTTCCGCCAGCACACCTCCGAGCCATGGATGTCCGTCGCGAAGAAGATCCTCACGCGTGGCCTACTTCCTCGGGCTCCTGGTACCACGGCGCACGCTCGCCGACGCGGGCCCGCAGCTTCCAGCGGGTGGACTTCGGAGCCTCGTCGATCGCCGCCCGCAGCGCGCGGATCTGCTCGCCCGGATCGAGCTTCGCCGTACGGCCGCCGCCGACATCGAGATCTTCGGGCTGGAAGTCGGTGGCCAGGTACTGCTCGAGCTTGTCGAGGTTCCCGGTCAGCGTCCGCCACCAGCCCCAGTCATTGGAGGTGTGGGACAGGATGCGCGGTACGCTGATCGTGCCTTGGCCCTGGCGAGAGTCGGGCGCCCCGTCATCCTCGGTCAGCGGGTGCTCGGCGAGCAGGATCAGCGCGTCCAGCAGGTCCTTCTTGTTCAGCTTCACGACCTGGAGCTTCGAGAGCAGGAGGTCCGCCACCGGAAGCGTCGGGCTCGAGCGCTCGAGGCGACCGGCAAAGTCGATCCGGTGGCACATCTCGAGTTTGTCAACGAGCACGTCGACGGGGCGGTTGCGGGCGACGTCGACGAAGTACGCCTGGGTGCCGCCGAACATCGCGTTATGGCGCTTGTCCGGCGTGTAGCCCTCCGCCTCGAGGAGCTTGAACACCGCGGCCCGATCCTTGCCGCGAGTCGCGAAGTCGAGGTCGACCTCGCGGCGTCGGGTGCGGTGCGTCCAGTCCGGCGCGTGGGCGCGGACGGCCATCCCGCCCATGAGTCGCAGGAGCAGGCCGCGCTCGTCCGCGGCATCGACGATCCGCAGCGCCTCCGCCAGCGGATCCTCGAGCGTTCGCGTCGTATTCGACTGGGCGAGATCAGCCGTGATGACGAGCCCTCCGGTCACCGCCACGGCGGCGCATCCCGTTCTGGGGTGACGCCGTCGCGCGAGTATAGGACCGGCCTGCGTGCGAAATCGGCTTGCATCCTGTTAACGGGACGACGAAGATGCATCCCGACGATGGCCCCCGGGACCGGAGGCTTCCGGACCAGTGCGCGTCCG
>DAIOXD010000100.1:0-6720 GCA_036758145.1 Candidatus Limnocylindrales bacterium | reverse complement strand
AGATCCGGGTCCCGGACGCCTACATGGGCGAGGTCAACCGCGACCTCAATGGCCGTCGCGGCCGCGTCCTCGGGATGGACACCGATGGCGACCTGCAGGTGATCATCGCCCACGTCCCGCAGGCTGAGCTGTTCAACTACGCCACGGAGCTTCGCTCGCTCGCACAGGGACGTGGGTCGTTCCGGGCCACGCTCGATCACTACGACGACGTCCCCGGGCACATCGCCGAGAAGGTGATGGATGCGCACCGCAAGGAGGTCGAGGCGGCCGGGGGGCACAGCGCGGGCCACTGAGGCCGGGGCCCGGATCGGGACGAGGTCAGCCTGGGGGCACGAAGGCCGCGAGGACCGCCGGCAGGTCCAGCCGGCCGTCGTGGATCGCCCGCCCGACGATCGCACCGGCGCAGCCGATGTCGCGCACGGCCCGCAGATCGTCGAGCGTCGCGATCCCGCCGGACGCGATGATCGTGCCCGGACCGATCAGCGGCATCAGGTGCTCGTAGAGCGCCAGGTCGGGCCCTTCGAGGAGGCCGTCGCGCTCGATGGCGGTCACCTCGAAGGTCACGACCCCGACGTCCGCGAGGCCGCGGATCGCTTCCCCGGCGTCGATCCCGGCCTGCCCGAGCGCCCAGCCACTCCCGACAGCGCGTCCGTCGCGGACATCGATGGCGACGGCGATGCGACCGGATCCATGTGTCTCGACGAGGTTCGCGGCGAAGGTCGGATCGTGGATCGCGGACGTGCCCACGACGGCGCGAGCGGCACCCGACGCAAGGACCGCCGCGACGGACGCCGGGTCGCGCAGCCCGCCCGCGACCTCGACGGCCGCTCGGTCTCCCACCGCCGCGACGATCTCCACGATGATCGAGCCATGCGCCGGAACCCCCGTTCGAGCCCCGTCCAGGTCGACCACGTGCAGCCATCGCGCTCCGGCCCGCGCGAAGCCCTCGGCCACGTCCACGGGATCCCCCTCATAGGCCGTCTGTCGGTCGAAGTCGCCTTGCCGCAGACGAACGACGCCGCCGCCGCGGAGATCGATCGCGGGCAGGATCTCGAACCCGGTTGCCATCGACATGGCAGCATGATACCGTAGTAGCACGCTAAAGCGCTAGCAGGGCGCGACGGCAACGTGGCGAGGGTGACGGCGAGATGGCGGACGACTGGAAGACAGCGGACCTCGAGGCCCTGTTCAGCGCGATCATCCGGCTCGAGACGCTCGACGAGACGGAACGGTTCTTTCGTGACCTGTGCACGTTGAACGAACTGCGCGACCTGGCCCAACGCTGGGCGGTGGTCCGGATGCTCGACAGCGGCATGCACTACGCGGAGATCTCGCGAGCGACGGGCGCCAGCACGGCGACCATCACCCGGATCGCCTCGTGGCTCAACCACGGCGAGGGCGGCTACCGCGCGATGCTCGAGAAACTCGATGCCGGCTCCCGCGAGGGCACGACCCCGTACTCGATCTCGGGTGAACGATGACGCGTCGCCTGCGCCTCGCGATCCCGAACAAGGGCCGCCTCGTCGAGCCGACACTGCGCCTCCTGCGCGATGCCGGGCTCGTCTTCGAGGAGCACGACCGGAGCCTCGTCGCCCTAGTCCAGAACTATGCCCTCGACATCCTCTTCGTCCGGACGAATGACATCATCGAATTCGTCGGCGACGGCGTCGCCGACCTCGGCATCACCGGCGAGGACTTGCTGAGCGAGGCCAGTGCGGAGCTCCCGCGCGTCCGTTCCCTCGGCTACGGCCGCTGCCGGCTCGCCGCGGCGGTCCCCAACGACACGCCCTATCAGGCCGTCGAGGAACTGGCGGGTCTCCGCGTGGCGACGGCCCACCCCAATACCACCCGCCGGTTCTTCGAGGCGCGTGATATCCCGGTCGAGATCATCCCGATCTCGGGCGCGGTCGAGGTCGCCCCGAGGCTCGGCCTCGCGGAGGCGATCGTCGATCTCGTCTCGACCGGCTCGACGCTGGTGGTGAACGGCCTGCGCCAGATCGGCGACGTCCTCGACTCCGAGGCCGTCCTCATCGCCAACCCGGCCGCCGACCGCGAGCGCGCGGCGGACCTCGCCGCCGTCGACACGATGCTGAGCGCCGTCATCGCGGCGCGTGGTCGGAAGTACCTCATGATGAACGCACCGGCCGGGCGGCTGGGCGAGCTCGAAGGCCTCCTCCCGGCGCTCGAATCGCCGACCGTCATCCCGCTCGCACACGCCGGGATGATCGCGATCCACTCGGTCGTCGGAGCGGACGACGTGTGGGGCCTCCTTCCCCGGCTCAAGGCCGCCGGTGCCTCGGGTATCCTGGTCCTGCCGATCGAGAAGATCGTCCCGTGAGCACCTCTCCGACGGTCGTGCCACCGGGCCAGCCAGCGCTCGACACGCCCCTCCGCATCCGTCGCCTCGACCTCGCGAAGGTCGCCGCGAACGACCCGGACGCCCGGCGCGACCACGACGCCCTGGTCCGCCGCGGCGCCGTCCCCGACCCGGAGGTGCGCGAAGCCGCCCGCGCGACCCTGGCCGACGTCCGCGCACGTGGCGACGCGGCGGTGCGCGACGCCAACGCCCGCGTCGGTGGCGGCCGCCCGGATGGTCGCCTGGTCCTCGACGCCGATGACCTCCGGATCGCCCGGGACCGCCTCGAGCCCCGGATCCGCCGGGCCCTCGATCAAGCGATCGACCACGTCCGGCGTTTCGCCGAGACCCAACGGCCGTCGTCGACGCGAACGACGATCGCCCCCGGCATCGAGATCGAGCGTCGCTGGACGCCGTTGTCCCGGGTCGGTGCCTACGTCCCCGGCGGCTCCGCGCCATACCCATCCTCCCTCGTGATGACCGTCGTCCCGGCACGCGTCGCGGGTGTCGACCAGGTGATCGTGGCCTCGCCTGCCGACCGGGACGGGGCCACCGACGCGGTCCTGCTGGGTGCCGCCGGTCTGCTCGAGGTCGATGCCGTCCTCGTCGCCGGCGGCGCGCAGGCGATCGGCGCGCTCGCCTACGGGCTCCCCGACGCCGGCCTCGTCGCCGTGGACCGCATCGTCGGCCCGGGCAACGCCTGGGTGACCGCGGCCAAGATCGAGGTCTGCGGCGAAGTCGGGATCGACCTGCCGGCCGGGCCCTCCGAGGGGATGGTCCTCGCCACGCCACCGGCGGACCCGGCCCGCGTCGCGGCCGACCTCATCACCCAGGCCGAGCACGGCCCGGATTCCCCGGCCATCCTGGTGACCACGGACGCCACCTTTGCCGATGCCGTCGAGACCGCGGTCGCCGCCCAGCACAGGGTCGCCGCCCGACGGGCGATCCTCGCAGCCGCGCTGCGCGATCACGGCCGGATCGTCCTCGCCCCAGCCCTCGACGCCGCCATCGACTTCATCAACGCCTACGCGCCCGAACACCTCTCGGTCGACGTCGAGCCACTCGAGCCGACCATCGCCCGCCTGCGCAACGCCGGGTCGCTCTTCGTCGGCGCGTGGGCGCCCGAGTCGGCCGGCGATTACGCGACGGGCGCCAACCACGTCCTGCCGACCGGCGGGCTGGCGCGGGCATCCGGCGGGCTCTCGGTCGAGGCGTTCGGCAAGTTCGTCCAGGTCCAACGCATCGATCGCGAGGGCCTGGCCTCGATCCGCGAGACCATCGCGACGCTCGCGGAGACCGAGGGGCTCCTCGCCCACCGGGCCGCCGTCGAGATCCGATTCGAGCAGCGGCCGCGATGAGCCCGACCCCGGTGACCTTCACCTCTCCCAACGCGCCGTCCTCGTACAGTTGGGAGGCGACCGACGAGGAGGTCGCGGCGCGGTACGGCCTCGACCCGGCGACGATCGTCCGGTTCGACCTCAACACCTCCCCCACCCCGCCGGCGCTGGCGGCTCGGCTTCTCGCGGCCGGCCGGTTCGAGGCGCCGCTCTCCGAATACCCACCGACCGACTACCGACGGCTCGTCGAGGCCGCGGCCGCTCGATATGGCGTGACGCCGGCCGAGATCCTCGTGGGCGCGGGCGCCGACGAGATCCTCGACATCGCGGCCAAGGTCTTCATCCCGGCCGGCGGACGCGCCGTCGTGCCGACCCCGACCTACGCGATGTACCGGGTCCTGACCGAGCAGCGCGGCGCGACGGTGGTCACGGTCCCGCGGCTCGGGGCGGCGGACGGCTGGGCGCTCGATCCGGCCGCGACCCGGGCGGCCGTCGTCGAGCACGACGCGGCGCTGCTCTGGTTGTGCAGCCCGAACAACCCGACCGCACTCCCCGAGCCTGACGGCGCGATCGCCTCGCTCCTCGAAGGGCTGATCGAGGATGCGGCCACGGGCGGGCGCCCGGCACCGGTCGTCGTCCTCGACGAGGCGTATGCCGAGTTCGTCGGGTCGTCGCTCCTCGGCCTCCGCGAGACGTACCCGAACCTCATCGTCGTCCGGACCGCGAGCAAGGCCTACGCCCTGGCCGGCTTGCGGGTCGGCTTCGGCGTCGCCCGTCCCGAGACGATCGCCCGGCTCAACCCGTTCCGACCACCGGGCTCGGTGTCGACCGTCTCGGTCACGCTCGTCACCGAGGCCCTCCTCGATCCGACCATCCTCGAGGCGAACCTCGACCGCGTCGAGCGAGAGCGCACCCGCCTCGGCGACGCGTTGCGCACGGCGGGCTGGTCGGTCGGGCCGTCGGTGACGAACTTCCTGCTGGTCGACTTCGGGAGTGCCGCTCGCGCGGCCACCGCCGCCGAGACGCTCCTGTCTCGCGGACTCGTGCCACGCACGTTCGGCGCGGGTCACGTGCTCGCCGAGCACCTCCGCCTGACCGTCCGCGACCCGGACGAGAACGACCGGCTCATCGCCGCCGCCACCGAGCTCGCCGCCGAGCTCGCCACCGACCATCCGCCCGACCCTGACCCTGCCGAGGAGACCCCCGCATGACGACGCCGCTCGGCTCCATCGAGGTCGGTCCGCGCGAAGGCCGCCGTGTCACGATCGCGCGGACCACGAACGAGACCGAGGTCACGGTCACGCTCGGGCTCGACGGCGCTGGCCACACCGGCATCGATACCGGGATCGGCTTCTACGACCACCTCCTGGGCTCGCTCGCCCACCACGGCCTGTTCGACCTCGCGATCCACGCCGACGGCGACCTGCAGATCGACGAGCACCACACCGTCGAGGACGTCGCGCTCGTGCTCGGCGCGGCCTTCGCCGCGGCGCTCGACGATCGCGCCGGGATCGCGCGGTTCGGGAGCAGCTCGGTGCCGCTGGACGAAGCGATCGCGACCGCGGTCATCGATATCGGCGGGCGCCCGTACGCCGTCATCGACCTCCCGTTCCGTGGCGAACGCGCGGGCGGGCTCCCGCTCCAGCTGGTCGAGCACGCGCTCGAGTCGTTCGCGCGAACGGCCGGCGCGACGCTCCACCTCTCGGGAACGGGACGGAACGACCACCACCTGGCCGAGGCCGCGTTCAAGGCGCTCGGTCGCGCCCTCCGCTCGGCCTGCGAGATCGACCCGCGGCGCGAGGGCGTAGCCTCGACCAAGGGCGTCCTCGAGTGATCCCGTGACCGCCCGGCCCCGGATCGCTGTCGTCGACTACGGCGCCGGCAACCTGGTCAGCATCGACCAGGCGCTCCGGACGGTGGGCGCGGAGGTGGTCCCAGTCCGCGAGGGCGGCGCGATGCGCGGCGCCGACGCGCTGCTCGTGCCCGGCGTCGGTGCCGCGGCGCCGGCCATGGCTCGTCTCGATTCGCACGGCTTGACCGCGCCGATCCGCGAATGGATCGCCGCCGGGCGCCCATTCCTCGGCATCTGTCTCGGGCTCCAGCTCCTGTTCGACAGCAGCGCCGAGGACGACGCCACCACGTTCGGGGTCCTGCCCGGGCGCACGGTCCGCCTCGACGGCGCCCCGACGCTTCCCCACATCGGCTGGAACCAGGTCGAGCGCCGGCGACCGCACCCGCTCTTCGACGGCATCGCCGATGGCGCGGACTTCTATTTCGTCCACTCGTACGCGGGAGCCCCGGCATCCGGGCCCGTCGGCGACGACATCGTCCTGGCGACGACCGACCACGGCGGCCCGTTCACCTCGGCGGTCGCGCGCGGTCCGCTCCTGGGCGTCCAGTTCCACCCTGAGCGAAGCGGTCGCGACGGGCTGCGCCTGCTCGAGAACTTCGTCGACATCGTTCGGGCCGCCTGATGCTGCGTCGGCGGGTCATCCCGTGCCTCGACGTGGCCGATGGCCGGGTCGTGAAGGGCACGCACTTCGTCGACCTCGTCGACGAGGGCGACCCACCCGAACTGGCCGAGCGCTACGCGAACGAGGGCGCCGACGAGCTCGTCTTCCTCGATATCGGCGCGGCTGCCGAGGGCCGGGGCACACTCCTCGAGATCGTCGAGCGGACCGCCCGCCGGGTCTTCATCCCGCTCACCGTCGGGGGCGGCGTTCGGAGCGTGACCGAGATGCGCGACGTCCTGCGCGCCGGCGCCGACAAGGTCTCGCTCAACACCGCGGCCGTCGCGGATCCGATGCTCATCAGCCGCTGTGCCGCCCGGTTCGGCCGCCAGGCCGTGGTCGTGGCCATCGACGCACTTGCCCGGCGCGCACCCGCCGGGCCTGGGTCGGGCGGGTGGGAGGTCGTCGTCAAGGGGGGCCGAGAGGCGACCGGGTCGGACGCGGTCGCCTGGGCGCAGCGCGCGGTCGAACTCGGCGCCGGCGAGCTCCTCGTCACCTCCATCGCCCGCGACGGGAC
>DAIOXD010000099.1:0-6767 GCA_036758145.1 Candidatus Limnocylindrales bacterium | reverse complement strand
CGTGGGCGCGACCTATAGCGACCTGCACAAGGAGCTCGCCCTCAAGGGGACCGCGCCCGAGACGGGCGATGCCGAGCGCGAGTGGCTCGTTCCATCGCGCCAGGAGGCGGAGCGCGTGCTTCGCCGATGGCGCGTCGGCGAGGGCGACCGGGTCGTCTTCTACGACGACATCGGGATGAATCGACACGCCATCCGGGGCTACTGGCTGCTGCGCCTCTATCGATACCCGGCGGACCGGTTGCACATCCTCGATGGCGGGATCGAAGCCTGGCGGCGCGCCGGCCACGAGACGACGAAGGAGCTCCCCGAAGCCGACCTGGCCGACGCGCTGCGCCAACCGGCCACGCTCGGTGAACGGGACGAAGGGCTGATCGCGACCTACGAGCAGGTCCTGGCCTGGAGTCGCGAGGCGGCGAAACCGGACGGCCCTACGCGGATCCTCGACGTCCGGACCGCGGCCGAGTGGGTCGGGACCGACCTTCGAGCCCGGCGCGGCGGCCACATCCCGGGCGCGCGGCAGCGCTGCTTCGTGGACCTCCTCACCGACGAAGGCACGTTCCGCGGCGTCGATGAGATGGTCTCGCTGGTGCGCGCCAGCGGTGCCGACCCGACCGAGATCCGGGCCACCTATTGCCAGGGTGGCGTGCGCGCGGCGCTCGTCTGGTTCGTCCTCCACGAGCTGGCCGGGTTCAAGGACGTCCGCAGCTACGCGGGCTCCTGGGAGGAGTGGGGGAACCGGCCCGACAGCCCGATCGATACCCCGTAGATCGGTCGCTGGTTTCGCCAGCCGTGGGTCGCTATGCTCGCGCCGTGGTTCAGCGCCGCAGGTGAGGGATGACATGAGAAGCTCCGGCAACGCCCGCGCCGATCAGACCCACGCGATGATGCAGGACCTGGCGGATCACTGGGGCCTCATCGTCTCCGCGGGGGCCACGATCGCGACGGTGGCGCTCTAGTTCGCGGCGTGGCTCTTCGTCAGCGGGATCTTCTCGGTCATCTCGTCGTTCACGCGCGATGGCGATACCGTCAGCTGGGCGCTGACCGCGATCATCGGCGTGCTCTCGGTCATCGTGGGGTTCGCCCTGCTTCGGACCCCGTTCCAGTCGGTCGCGGTCTTCATCTTCGTGCTCGGCATCTTCTGGCTCGTGCAGGGGATCATGACCTTCGTGGCGGCCTTCGCTCTCAAGCGCGGACGCGGCTGGGCGCTGGTCAGCGGCATCCTCGGCATCCTGGCCGGCATCATCATCCTGGTCTACCCGATCTCGTCGGCGGTGACGCTGGCCTTCGTCGGTGGGATCTGGCTCGTGATCCTGGGCGTGATCCAGGTCATCGCCGGCCTCGAGCTGCGGAGCCTCGGGAGCCATCCGGCCGCGACGACGACACCGTACGACCGGCCGACCAGCGCGGTCAGGGACAGCGCGGTCTGAGCCCCGAAGGCTTCGTGCTATCCTGTCGCCCGGCGCCGACCCGGCGCCCCTGACGCTCGCGGCTCCGGCCTCGCCCGGGCCCTTGCGTCCCTCGCTCCGGCGTAGCTCAGTGGTAGAGCGGGCGGCTGTTAACCGCCATGTCGTAGGTTCGAATCCTACCGCCGGAGCCAACTCGGTCCGCCTCGTCAGGTCGAGTCGGAGGAGCCTTCGTTCCACGTCTCGATGACGGGGTATTCGCGCTCCCAGCCGAGGATCGAGACGGTCGCGGTACCGAGCGCGAAGAGCGACCCCGACGCCGGCCGTAGCCTGAGCCAGCGTGCGGCCAGGACGCGCAGCAGGTGTCCGTGCGCTACGACGAGCGCATCGCCTTGGGCCGCGCGGACGCGCGCGACGACCCGATCTGCGCGGGCCGCCACCTGGTCGATCGTCTCGCCGTCAGGCCACGGCCCGCGCCAGATCGTCCAGCCCGGATACTCGGCTCGGATCTCCGTGGTGAGCCGGCCTTCGAAGGCTCCGTAGTCCCACTCCCGGAGATCCGGGTCCACGATCGCCCGGTCGCCGAACCCCGCGAGCGCCGCGGTGTCGGCCGCGCGCGAGAGCGGGCTCGTGAGGACGAGGTCGAACGGATGACCGGCGAGGCGAACCCCGAGGGCGATCGCCTGCGCCCGACCGGTCTCGGTCAATGGCACGTCCGTCCGGCCGGTATGGCGGCCGAGCCGA
This sequence comes from Candidatus Limnocylindrales bacterium, assembly GCA_036758145.1. GTDB lineage: Bacteria > Chloroflexota > Limnocylindria > Limnocylindrales > CSP1-4 > SPCO01. The sequence goes on along the minus strand of DAIOXD010000099.1, from coordinate 4,620 downwards.
GCCCACTCCGTCTCGCCGTGCCGGACCAGCCAGACGGCGTGCCCGCCAGGATCGCCATCCCGCAGGGTTGCGGCCACGCCCGGATCAGCCCGAGCGACGCGACGGGGTGATGGAGAAGAGGATCAGGACCACCCCGAGCCCGATCGCCGCGATCGGCCACCACAGGGCAACATCCAGGAACGGGAGGAACTCGCGGATGAGGAAGATGACGCCGATCACGACGAGGACCAGTCCGACGAGGAGCCCGCCGCGGGCGCGGTCCGCGGGGTCGCGCCGGGGTCGCCTCCCCCGCGTGGTCGCGCTCATCGAGTCGGTCGACCCGCCAGAAGCACCACCGCTGGCGGGATCCGACGTGGCCGGGAGGCCCTCGGGTCGCTCCGGGACCACGATGGCCATCACGATGTAGGCGACCAGCGCGAGGCCGCCGGTCAGGAAGACCAGCAGGGCCCACACGACCCGGATGATGGACGGGTCCGCGTCGATGGCCTCGGCGACGCCCGCCGCGACCCCAGCGATCATGCGGTCGTCGCGCGACCGATAGAGCGGATCATGCACAGCCATCCTCCGGATCCAGGAAGCCTCGTGGTGGATGCATCCCCAACGGTAGTCGACCGCCGTCCCTGCGCGAACGGCGGGATGCACGATCGAGTCGCGACGAGCGTGTGCTAGCCTCGCGTCGAGGACCGGACCGGGCGGTGCCGGGGGACGATGGTCTGGACGGAGGCTCGGGATGCGGTTCAGCGAATATCGGGCGAAGGCGCCCGTCAAGGACGCCGTGGCGCCCAAGGTCATCGCCATCGTCGAGCAGGCACTGTCCGCGCTCGGCGCCGAGCGGGATCCTGAATGCTGGGTCGTGTGGGGCGACGACCCAGCGGTGCGATACCTCCTGTTCGCGCCGACCCTCGCAGGGTTGGTCCAGGTGGCCGTCCGGGTCGCGGTCCCGGGCGAAGGGCCGCGTGCGGGCGGCAAGGTCACGCGCTGGAACAGAGTGCAGCTCGGCGAGCTCGCGGTCGAGGTCCAGGGCGGACACCGCCTGGTGACATTCCAGATCGAGACCCAGGTGCTCAACGGCGCGGATGCGAAGGCCGACGCCATCACCGCCTTCGCGCAGGTCCTCTTCGCGGCGGTCGACGGCCGGGTGCCGCCTCGCCTGCCGGCCGGCAGGAAACCGTCCGGCACACGCGCCTCCGCCACTGGTGCCCGGCCGCCGGCGAAGGCAGCGCGGCCCAGGCCGTCGAAGGGATCCTCGGCCTGACCAGCCCCAGGAGCCTCCACGGGCCGACGATCAGCCCGGTCCGCCGGACGATCCGATACTGGATCTCGCGGCTTGTCGCCGCCGCAGTGACCCGGGCCTATCTACGGGTCGGCCTCGAAGGCCGGGAGCATCTCCCGCCGGGCTCGGCGATCTACTGCTTCAACCACCTGAGCTGGGCCGACCCGTTCGTCCTGATGGCCGTCCTCCCGATGCGTCCCCGGCTCTGGTTCTTCGGGCCGAAGGAAGAGGACATGACGACCGGCGGTCGCAACCGACTCATGTCCTGGACCGGGACGACGATCCCCTACAAGCCGGCCAAGAACGACCTCCTCGACGCGACCCGGCGGGTCGGTGCCGTGGTCGCGTCCGGGGCCGTCGTCGCGATCGCCGGTGAGGGACGGATCCACGCGCGTGAATCGGACCTGCTGCCGCTGAGCGAGGGTGCCGCCTATTTCGCGCTGCGCTCGGGGATCCCGCTGGTCCCGATCGTCATCGGGGGGACGAGCTGGCTACGGTTCGGTGGGCACGCCCGGGTGAGGGTGGGGGAGCCCATCGCGATCGTCGGCCGCCCCACCCGCGAACGGGTCGAGGAGGCGACAGCCGCGCTCACGGCCGCCCTTCATGGCATGCTGGACGGCAGCCCCGACCTCCCCCGACCCGGTCGGTTCGGACGGTGGTTGACCGAGCGCTTCAACGACTGGCCCGAGGGATCGCGCGAAGCCGCCCGGGCGGCGTCGGAGGCGTCCGCTCTGGCATACTTCGACCCGCCCGAATCGACGTAGGAGGACGCGTGGCAGCGACCGGTCTCTCGGCCGACCCGAAGGAATATCGCGCACGCCTGGCCGACCAGAGCGATGCGCAGATCGACGCCTGGGCGGCCGAGCTGATGCGCGACGTGGCGATCCGCCGCGGGGTGATCCGGGTGGTCGATGACTTTCGCCGCGCGAGCCGCCTCGACGAGCGTGGTTTCGAACGGGTGTTCGCTTCCGGAGGTGGCCCTCCGGCCATGATCGGGCGGGATGCGGCTGGTCGGATGATGGTCCCGGCCATCACCCTCTTCGCTCTCGTGCCCGGCATGCGCGCCCAGGTTCCCGACGCCCGCGACCGGCTGATCGAATATCTCCTCGAGAACTTCGACGAACTCGTCTACGTCTGATCGACTCGCCGGCCTCGTCCGGCTGGCCCATCCGTTCCCCTGCCTCCTCGACGGGCTCGTGGTACTGGCCGTCGCGCTGCTGGCGGGAGCCGAGAGTGCCGTCGCCATCCGGCTGGGGCTGTCGATGACGGCGCTCCAAGTGTCGATCGGGGCACTCAACGACCTTGTCGACGCGCCCCGAGATGTCGGTCGGATCCCCCCGAAGCCGATCCCCGCTGGACTCGTGACGCCGGCGGCGGCCCGGGCCGTCGTCCTCGGCGGCGCGGTCCTCGGCGTCGCGCTGGCGGTCCCATCAGGGCCGGCCACGGTCGTGCTGTCGGGAGTCGTGCTGTTGATCGGCTACGCCTACGACCTCCGCTTCAAGGGCACGGCCTGGTCGTGGGTGCCGTTCGCGGTGGGCATCCCGCTGCTGCCGGTGTTCGCCTGGCTCGGGGCGACGGGCGGCCTCCCGGGATCGTTCGCCATCCTCCTGCCCACCGCGTTCGTGGCCGGGGCCGGGCTCGCGATCGCGAACGCGCGGGCCGATGTCGAGCGCGACGAGTCGGTCGGGGTCGATTCGGTGGCGCTCCGTCTGGGATCGGACCGGGCGTGGACCGTCAACGCCGTGCTCCTCGGTGCCGTGGTCGTGGCGGCGCTGGTGACGCTTGGCGGCGGGTCGACGGTAGGAGGGTGGCTCGCGCTGGTGGGAGCCTGCGTCGTGATCGGGCTGGGGGTCCGCATCGGTCGCCGCGGCGACGCGTCCCGGCGCGAGCGGGCGTGGGAACTCGAGGCGATCGGGGTCGGGCTTCTGGCCGCAGCCTGGCTCGCAGGTGCCCGGCCGGGGTCGTAGCTCCGCTAGTACCCGGCGTCGTCGCTCCGGATCAGGGCGATCGCGTTCTCCAGTCGGAGCTTCGCGATCGTCAGATACTTGGCCAGGTTCGCGCGGTCGGTCGCACCGATCGAACTGCGGACCTGCGCGCTGCCAAGCACACCGACCAGTTCATCGACCGCGTCGACGAGGCTCTGCTTGGCGTTGACGAGGGAGTCGTCCGAGATGTCCGGTCGGGGAGCGTCGTCGGAGGTCCACAGGCTGTCGCGATCGGCCTCGTCGTCCGGAGCCGCGGGAGTGGCCGCCGCCGCATCGGTCTCGGCGGCCTCGCCCGCGACGGGCTCGGGCCGCGACCGCCGGCCTTCGATCTTGTCGCGCAACTTGATGAGGGTCAATTCGCCCCGGGCCACCTGTTCGGCAAGCCGGCGTCGCTTCTTGGGATCCTCGACCTTCATCAGCTCGTAGGCGTGCGACAGGCTGTCCTTGCGCAAAGACACGAGCTCGCGGATCTCGGGTGGGGCGTCGGCCAGGCGCAGCCGGTTCTCGAGATAGCCCTTGTCCTTGCCCAGTTTGTCGGCCAGCTTGCGGATGCTGTAGCCGTGTTCGTGGACCATGCGGTCGTACATCGCCGCTTCATCGAGGGGCGTGAGGTCCTCCCGTTGGAGGTTCTCGATGATCGCGATCTCGAGCGCCGTGTCGTCGTCGATGTCTTCGATCAATGCCGGGATCGTCGCGAGTCCGGCCTGCCGGGATGCGCGCCAGCGGCGTTCACCGGCGACGATCTGATAGGTGTTCGGCCCGAGCGGGCGGACGAGGATCGGCTGGAGCACGCCGTGCTCCCGGATCGAGGCCGCCAGTTCATCGAGCGCGGCCTGTTCGAAGACCATGCGCGGTTGCTCGGGGTTGGGCTCGATGTGATCGACCTGGACGATGCGAACCCCGACCGAGCGCGTCGGGCTGTCGGGCGTGAGCAGGCTGACGATGGCCGGGGAGAGCTCGGTGTCCTCGGAGAGCCGCCGCGCCGCCTGGGCGCGGAAGTCAGTTCGGGCCAAGGTCGATCACCTCCCGAGCGAGTGCGCGATAGGTACGCGCAGCGTCGCTGGCGCCGGCGTAGGTCGTGATGGGTCGCCCGACGAGCGGCGCCTCGCCAAGCTTCACCGTCGTTCGCACGATGCTCGCGAAGACGTGGTGGTCGCCGACGACGCGCAGTTCGTCGAGCATGTCGCGGGCGAGGTTGGTCCTGCCATCGAAGAATGTCGGCAGCAGACCGAGGATCTTGAGGTCGCGATTCAGCTTGAGCCGGATCGCGTTGATGACCTTGACCAGATTGTTGAGGCCCTTCATCGCGTAGTACTGCGTCTGGACCGGGATGATCACGCCGCTCGACGCGACGAGTCCATT
>DAIOXD010000098.1:0-6779 GCA_036758145.1 Candidatus Limnocylindrales bacterium | reverse complement strand
TCACGACCGGGCGGCGAGAAGATCGACATCGACGCCGACGGGAACATCGTCGGGCTCTTCTAGTCGGAGGCGGGGACGGCCGAGGCCGGAACCTCAGACGATCGGCGCTGTCGCGAGATAGAAGCAAAGGACGATCACGAGCCCGATGACCGCTCCCAGGACGCCGGCGCCCCACGCCGCGATGTCGATCGGGCCGAGTGCTTCCTCGGTGTGCGCGTGGTCGTCGTGACCGTGGTCGTCGCCATGGTCGTCGGTGGTGTGATGGGCGACCGCGCCGGGGTGGCCGGGCGCATCCGCGTCGTGCTGGTCCGCGCTCATCGTCTCGTCCGGAACCTCCCGGGCCATTCTGCCACTCCGCGCGCCCCTTAGACTCGGCGCCGTGACGGCCCCCCATCCGGCGTCAGATCCGAGCCTCATCGCGAGCCTGCGCGGCCTCGATGGCGACGGCCGGCTGCTGTTCGCGATGCGAACGCTCCGGATGTTCGGCTATGGCTTCCTCGCCGTCGTGCTGGTGCTCTATCTCGCGGCGGCCGGTCTGGATCCCCTGGGGATCGGGCTCGTCCTGTCGCTGACGCTCATCGGCGACACGGTCATCTCGTTCTGGCTCACGACCAACGCCGACCGGCTCGGGCGCCGACGGGTCCTCGTGGTCGGAGCCGGCCTCATGGTCGTCGCCGGCATCGCGTTCGCGTTCACGACCTGGCTGCCGCTGCTGATCCTGGCCGGTGCCATCGGGGTCGTCTCGCCGACCGGGAACGAGGTCGGTCCGTTCCTCGCCATCGAGCAGGCCGCGCTGACCCAGACCATCCCGAGCACGCGTCGGACCTCGACCTTCGCCTGGTACAACCTGGTCGGCTACGTGGCGACGGCGACGGGCGCGCTCGGCGCGGGCGTGCTCAGCCAGGTGCTGCTCGACCGCGGCGCCGCGCCGCTCGACGCCTACCGGGCGATCGTCGTCGGCTACGCCCTGATCGGGATCGCCATGGCCATCGGCTTCGCACGCCTGACCGGGTCGATCGACGCACCACCCGCGGTCGCCGCCACGGACGGCATCCGGCGGCGCTTCGGTCTCGGTCGATCGCAGGGCGTCGTCCTCCGGTTGTCGCTCCTCTTCTCGATCGACGCCTTCGGTGGCGGCTTCGTCCCGCAGAGCCTGATTGCCTACTGGTTCCACCTCCAGTACGGCGTCGACCCGGCCGCGCTCGGCGCGATCTTCTTCGGGGCGAACATGCTGGCCGCGGTGTCGTCACTCTCGGCCGCCCGGATCGCCGCGCGGATCGGCCTGCTCAACACGATGATCTTCAGCCACCTGCCATCGAATGTGCTGCTCATCCTCGTCCCGCTCATGCCGAACCTGCCTCTCGCGGTGACGATGCTGCTGCTGCGGTTCAGCCTGAGCCAGATGGACGTCCCGACCCGCCAGTCGTACGTCATGGCGGTCGTGGACCCGGACGAGCGGTCAGCGGCGGCCGGGGTGACCGGCATCGCCCGGACGACGGGCGCGGCCATCTCGCCGTCGATCTCGTCGGTGCTGGTGGCGAACGCCGGCTCTGCGGCATTCCCCTTCTACCTGGCCGGCGGACTCAAGATCCTGTACGACCTGCTGATCTATCGATCGTTCCGCAACGTCAAGCCGCCCGAGGAACGACGCGGGTAGGCGCGGTCAGCGGGCGAGGCTGTCGCTCGGCGGGCCCGCATCGCCACGACGGTCGGGCCTCCCCGGCATCCTCAGCCGCCACCAGACGAACAGGACGATCGCGACGACCGCCGCAACGGCGATGACCAGGTCGAACGGTTGGAGCGCCTCGCGGATGCCCTGCCAATTCGCGCCCAGGACGGTGCCCGCATAGACGAGCAGGAGCGACCAGAGGAACGCGCCCGCGGCCGAATAGACGATGAACCGGCCGACCGACATCCGGGCGACCCCGGCTGGGAAGCTGATGAAGGTCCGGACGATCGGCAGCAGCCGCCCGATGAAGACCGTCGCGCCGCCGTGTCGCGCGAAAAAGGAATCGGCGATCTCGATCTCGTGCGGCCGGATCAACAGGTATCGCCCGTATCGCGCGAGGAACGGCCGACCGCCATACGCCCCGATCGCGTAGGCCACCAGCGATCCCAGCGTGTTGCCGAGGGTCGCGACCACGACGACGATCCACAGGTTCCAGGGTTGGCCTGTCAATGGCTCGAGCTGTCTCGGGTCCGAGACGAGGAAGCCGGCGTACGGCAGAATCAGCTCCGACGGGAGCGGGATCATCGCCGATTCGATGGCCATCGCCAGGGTCACACCGGCATAGCCGACGGCCCCGTACAGGGTGTCCAGGAACGGGATCACGATCTGGTCGATGAACGCGAGCACGCGGACCTCGTGGCTGCGAGGGTGGGCGCCCGGCAGCATAGCCGACTATCCTCGGCACGGTGAGCGACTCGGAGGTCCCGCACGTCTATCCCGAACGTGGCCGCGCCGCGCCGCGCGAGTCCGGAGCGGGCGACTTGCCGATCGTCGTCCTGACCGGCGCAGACCTGACCATCGCCGATGTCGAGGCGGTCGCGCGTCGCGGCGCGGACGTGGCGCTCGACATCCACGCCCGCGAGCGGATGCAGGAGGCGCGCGACCTCATCGAATCGCTGGTCGGGCAGGGTGCCGTGGTCTACGGGGTGACGACGGGGTTCGGCGCCCTGGCCTCGACCGTCGTCGCACCATCCGATGCCGGGCGGCTCCAGGAGAACCTCCTGATGAGTCACGCGGCGGGTGTCGGCCCGGCCTTTCCGCGCGAGGTCGTGCGCGCGATGCTCCTGCTCCGCGCGAACACCCTGGCGCTCGGCCACAGCGGGTGCCGTCCGGTGGTCGTGGACCGGCTGCTCGACCTCCTCCGCACGGGGATCCACCCGGTCGTCCCCGAGCAGGGAAGCGTTGGCGCGTCGGGCGACCTGGCCCCGCTCGCCCACCTTGCCCTGCCGCTCATCGGTCGGGGACAAGTGGAATTCCAGGGGGTCGTTGTGCCGGCCTTGATCGCGTTGCGCGAAGCTGGGCTCGAGCCCCTCACGCTCGAGGCGAAGGAAGGCCTGGCGCTCCTCAACGGGACCCAGATGATGAGCGCGATCGGGGCGCTGGTGCTCGCGGATGCGGATCGGCTCACCCGGACGGCCAGCGTCGTCGCCGCGATGAGCGTCGAGGCGCTGCTCGGGACGGACGTGGCGTTCGCGGCGGCCTACCAGCTCGCCCGGCCGCACCCGGGCCAGGTCGCCGTCGCAGCCGAGCTCCGCCACCTGTTGCGCGACAGTGCCCTCCAGACGGGCCACCACGGGAACGCCCATAAGGTCCAGGATCCGTACTCGTTGCGCTGCGTCCCGCAGGTCCATGGCGCGGTCCGCGACACCCTCGACTACCTCCGTCGCGTCCTCGACATCGAGCTCAACTCGGCGACCGACAACCCGCTTGTCTTCCCCGGCGGCGGGGTCGCCGACGAGCACACGATCGCGACGGGCGGCGGGCGGGTGATCAGTGGCGGCAACTTCCACGGCGAGCCGATCGCGCTCGCGCTCGACTTCGCAAAGATCGCCCTGGCCGAGCTCGGTTCCATCAGCGAGCGGCGGACTGCGCTCCTCGTGGATCCGCGGCTCAACGGCGGTCTGCCGCCCTTCCTGGCCGCGACCTCCGGGATCGACTCGGGGATGATGATCTACCAGTACACGGCGGCCGCCCTCGTGTCGGAGAACAAGGTCCTCGCCCATCCCGCGTCGGTCGACTCGATCCCGACGAGCGCCAACCAGGAAGACCACGTCTCGATGGGCTCGATCTCGGCGAGGCATGCGCGGGCCGTCCTGGCCAATGTCGAGGCGGTCCTCGCCATCGAACTCCTCGTGGCGGCCCAGGCGCTCGACCTGCGGCTGGCCGGTACGGACGGAGCGGCCCCCGGGGCCGGGGTCGCCGAGGCGCTGGGCCGGGTCCGTGAGCGGGTCCGCCACCTCGATGGCGATCGCGAGCCCGGGCCGGATCTGGCTGTGGTGACCGCGATGGTCCACGAGGGCGCCCTCGCCGATCTCGCCGGCTGAGCCGATGGCCACGATCCGGATCCTCGACGTCATCGACGGCGCGACCTTTGGGCAGATCCCGCCCTGCGCCGATCCCGGTTTCGACCATCGCTCGTGCGACTACTGGGAGGACGAGGCCCGCGGCTCGAAGGCGGCCCGCCCATCGTGGCTGGCACCGGCGCCCGGCGCCCCCGACCCCGAACCGGCCGCCCCCCGGCCGCGCGCCGCGAACCCCTTCCTGGCCGATCTCGAAGCGGCCGCGCCGACGGCCAACCCGTTCGCCGTCGGTCGCCCCGCGAACCCTTTCCTGACTCCCGGCGAGGACGACGTCACAGGCCCGGTCGAGAACCCGTTCGCGCCGCGGCCGGCGTCCCGACCCACCGTCGGCTCCGACGCACCGCGCAAGCTCGTGCTGCTGGGGCGGGGCCTGGGGGTCGCGGGCAGCTACGCGAAGGTCCTGCTGGCCGACGACGTCGCGATCGCCTACGCGCAGTTCGGCCCGCTGACCGCGTACCCGCGGGCCCAGCGGACCCGCGACCTGTATCCATCCCTCCCCGAAGCGCCCTTGCCCGCGGTCATCACCTGCATCGCGACGACGGCCGAAGCGCGGGCCGCGGGCCACGCCCGGACGCTGGTGGCGGCCGTCTGCCAGGACCTCGCTGGTCGCGGCTTCACTGCGGTCGAGACCTATCCGGAGATCGGCGCGCGCCCGGACGCGACCAGCGCGGCGACGCCGGGGTTCTGGGAATCGGTCGGCTTCACGCGCGCGATCGACGACGAACGGTTCCCCGTCATGCGCCTTGAGCTGGTCTGAGGTGCGCAAGGGGCGGGCATCACTGTCGGCCTCGGTCGCTCTCGCCGCGATCCTGGCCGTCGCGCTCGCGGCCTGCGCGGGCGTGCGACCCGCAGCCTCCGTGGCGCCCCCGACCACCACGCCGAGCCTGACCGCGCCGGCCGGCAACGCGGGCGCGGCACCGCTCGTAGTCGACACCAGCCTGCTCGCGATCCTCCCGACGAGCGTCGCCGGTGTCGCGCTCCTGCCGGCTCCCGTGACGGCGGCCGGGATGATCGCGGACCCCATGCTCCAGACGACGGCGGCGGCCGTGGCGGTCGGCTCGGTCGTCGCGCCGGGTGACTCGCGCGGGGACGACCTGGCCATCGCCACGGTCATCCGGCTGCGTCCCGGCGTCTACAGCGACGCGTTCTATACGCGTTGGCGGGCCGACTACGACGCGGCGGCTTGCGAGCCGGCGGGCGGCATCTCGAGCCATGTCCAACAGCGGATCGGGCAGCACCCCGTCGAGGAGACGGTCTGCGTCCAGGGTGCCCGGACCTACCACACCTATCTCGGCGGCGACCTCCTCATCTCGATCACCGGGGTCGGGGACCGCAAGTTCGGCGACCTCGTCATGGCCGGCCTGCGGCAGTAACCTGACCCGACGATGCCCGAGACCCTGAGCTCCGTCGGCGCGCGTCCCGTCCGCGCCCCGCGCGGCAACGAGCTGAGCTGCCGCGGCTGGGAGCAGGAAGCCGCGCTCCGGATGCTCATGAACAACCTCGATCCGGAGGTGGCGGAGGACCCCGATCATCTGGTGGTCTATGGCGGGACCGGTCGCGCGGCGCGGTCATGGGCAGCCTTCGACGCCATCGTCCGAGAACTCCGCCGCCTCGAGGGCGACGAGACGCTCCTGGTCCAGTCGGGCAAACCGGTCGGTGTCGTCCGGACCCATCCGTGGGCGCCGCGGGTCCTCATCGCCAACTCGAACCTCGTCGGGAGATGGGCCACCTGGGAGGTCTTCCGCGAACTCGAACGCCAGGGCCTGATGATGTACGGCCAGATGACCGCGGGCTCGTGGATCTACATCGGGACGCAGGGCATCCTCCAGGGCACCTACGAAACCTTCGCGGAGGCGGCCCGCCAGCATTTCGGCGGGACCCTGCGCGGGACCGTCACGCTGACCGCGGGCCTCGGCGGGATGGGCGGCGCCCAGCCGATGGCGGTGACCATGAACGAGGGCGTCTGCATCGCGATCGAGGTTGACGAGGCGCGTGCCAGGCGCCGGCTCGATATCGGTTACGTGGACCGCCTGACCGCCGACCCTGCCGAGGCGCTCCGATGGGCGCGCGAGGCCGCCGCCGCGGGCGACCCCCTGAGCATCGCGCTGGTCGGCAACGCGGCCGAGATCGAACCCGCCTGGGCGGCTGCCGGCGAGCCCTTCGACCTCGTGACGGACCAGACCTCGGCGCACGACGCGCTCGCGGGATACGTCCCCGACGAGATGACCCACGCCGACGCGCTCGAGCTGCGCGGCGCGCTCCCCGACGAATACCAGCGGCGCTCCCGCCGCGCGATGGCCGCGCACGTCCGGGCGATGCTCGACTTCCAGCGCGCCGGGGCGATCGTCTTCGACTACGGCAACAACCTCCGCGCGCAGGCGCAGGAGGCGGGCGTCGCGAACGCCTTCGATTACCCGGGCTTCGTCCCCGCCTTCATCCGGCCACAGTTCTGCGAGGGTCGCGGCCCCTTCCGCTGGGCCGCACTTTCCGGCGACCCGGCCGACATCGCCCGGACGGACCGGGCCGTCCTCGAGCTCTTCCCCGACGATGCGGGACTGCACCGCTGGATCGCGATGGCGCAGGAGCGCGTCCCGTTCCAGGGACTGCCGGCCCGGATCTGCTGGCTCGGTTACGGGGAGCGCGCCAAGGCCGGTCTGGCCTTCAACGAGCTGGTCCGGACCGGCGAGGTC
>DAIOXD010000097.1:0-6850 GCA_036758145.1 Candidatus Limnocylindrales bacterium | reverse complement strand
CCAGTCCTCCCCTGAGCTCCTCGCCACCGGAGCGTCGCTCGGGGACTCGGACCCGAGTGGCGTTCCCGATGCCTCGGAGAGGGATGTGACGATCGGGTCAGCGGTCAAAGGGATCGGAGCCCTCCAGAAGCGCCCGGGCCTGGACCATGACGGCTGGTTCCGCCTGGTGCTCAGGGTCGTCGCGCTGCTGGTCGTCGCGCTCGTCCTGTGGATGATGGTCGATACCTTCTCCCAGACGGTCCCGGTCTGGGAGCGATTCGGGATCGTCGGGTTCGTGACGGGCCTCCGGTGGGCGCCGTCCTTCGTCGTCTACGGAGCGCTGCCGTTCATCTACGGGACGATCCTGACGGCAGTCATCGCGATGCTCATCGCGGTGCCCATCGCGGTCCTCATCGCCCTCTTGATCACCGAAGTCCTGCCGGCTCGGGTCCGGTCGACGGTCGCCGTGGCGGTCGACCTGCTGGCGGCGATCCCGTCCGTCGTCTATGGGCTGTGGGGCCTGCTCGTCCTGGTTCCCCTGCTTCGGCCCGTCGAGCAGGCGGTGGCCGGCACGGTCGGCAAGGTCATCCCCTTCCTGGCCGGCCCGACCCCCGGACCGAGCTACTTCGCGGCGGGCGTGATCGTGTCGATCATGATCGTGCCGATCATCGCGGCCCTTAGCCGGGAGGTCTTCTCGGCGACGCCACGGTTGCAGCGCGAGGCGGTGCGCGCCCTCGGCGGGACCCGCTGGGATGTCATCCGTACGGTCGTGCTGCCGATCGGTCGAAGCGGCGTCCTGGCCGCGGTGATCCTTGGCCTCGCCCGGGCCATCGGCGAGACGATCGCGGTGACGATGGTCATCGGGAATGCGCCCAAGATCGGACCGAGCATCTTCAGCCCGGGTTTCACCCTCGCGTCGGTCATCGCCAACGAGTTCAACGAAGCCAATCAGGAACTCCACCCGGAGGCCCTCATGGCCCTCGGCCTGATCCTGTTGGTGATCTCCGTCCTGGTGAACGGATCGGCCATCCTGATCCGCCAGCGCTTCGCGGGAGGCGTCGGTCGTGCCGCTTGAAGCCGGCGCCGCAGCGCAGCGCCTGCGGGCGACGTCGCGCGGGCGTCGTGCCCGCGACCGGGCGCTCGAGGTCTGCGCTTGGGCCGCGCTGATCATCGCCCTCTTGCCGCTGACGGCGATCGCGGCCTTTCTGCTTGCGCAGGGGACCCGGGCATTGTCGCTCGAGTTCTTCGTCTCGGACCCGCCGGGCGATCTCAGCGCGACGGGTGGCGGGATCCGGAATGCGATCGTCGGGACCCTGCTGATGACGGGGCTCGCGACGCTCATCGCCGTGCCGGTCGGGATCGCCCTGGCCGTGTTCTCGAGGGAGATCGGCGGACGCGTCTCGGCCAGCGTCCGGTTCGTCATCGACGTGCTCGCCGGGCTGCCGTCGATCGTCGTCGGGATCTTCGTCTACTCGCTCGTGGTGGTCACGACCGGGCACTTTTCCGGCCTTGCGGGGGCGGTCGCGTTGGCCATCATCGAGTTGCCGGTGATCGTCGTCGCGACCGATGAGCTCCTGCGACTGACCGATCGACGGATCGACGAGGGGACGCGCGCCCTCGGGATGTTGCGCTGGCGGTCGTTCGCTGCCGTCTTCATCCCGACCGCCCTGTCGGGGATCATGACCGGGATCCTGTTGGCCGTCTCGCGCGCCATCGGCGAGACGGCGCCGTTGATCTTCACGGCGCTCGGCAACAACTTCTTCACGCTCGACATGAACGAGCCGATGCAGGCCATGCCCCTGCTGATCTACCGCAACGCGCTGAACTCCGCGTTTCCGGCGGCGCGCGATCGGGCGATGGGGACGGCGCTCGTGCTCGTGATCCTCGTCCTTGGCTTCAACCTCCTCGGTCGGTGGATCGCCGCCCGAGCCCGACCGCCCGAGCAGCGATGACCACGAGACCGCCGACCATCCCCGATCCTCGAGGAGCCGCCGACATGAGCGTCGCCGCCACCGCCCCGATGCCGCCGTCGGCGGACCTTGTTTACGATGCGATGGTGCAGCCCCAGGAAAGCGCCGATCGTTCCGCCGCTGGCGAGCCGGACTCCGCTGTCCGCCTGGGTCAAGTCAGCGCCTTCTACGGTTCGCGTCGGGTGGTGCGGGATATCAGCATGGCGGTCCGCCGGAACGCGATCACGGCCGTGATCGGGCCGTCGGGCTGTGGCAAGTCCACCCTGCTCCGCTGCATCGACAGGATGCACGAGCTGACGCCCGGCGCCCGCGTCGAAGGTCTGATCGAGTACCACGGCATCGATCTGTACGGTCCGGAGATCGACCCCGTGGCCGTGCGTCGGACCATCGGCATGGTCTTCCAGCAGCCGAACCCGTTCCCGACGATGTCGATCCGAGACAATGTGGCCGCGCCGGCCCGTTTCAACGGTCTCGTCCGCGGCAAGGCGGCCGAGGATGAACTCGTCGAGCGCTGTCTCAACCAAGCGGCGCTGTGGGACGAGGTCAAGGACAAACTGAAGGCTAGCGGAACGTCCCTGTCAGGCGGTCAGCAGCAGCGGCTCTGCATCGCCCGGGCCCTCGCCCTCGAACCCGACGTGCTCCTTATGGACGAGCCCTGTTCGGCGCTCGACCCGATCGCGACCCTGCAGGTGGAGCAGCTGATGGGCGACCTGAAACGCGACTACACGATCATGATCGTGACCCACAACATGCAGCAGGCCTCGCGAGTCAGCGACCAGACCGCCTTCCTGACGATGGGCGGCGACCGGGCCGGATATCTTGTCGAGATGGCCGACACCGTTGAGATCTTCACCAACCCGAAGCAGCAGCTGACCGAGGACTACGTCTCGGGTCGGTTTGGCTGACCGTGGCAGATCCTCGATGACCGACCAGCCGACGACCCGCGGGGACGCCACGGGCGAAGACATCATCCCGCCGCGTCTGGCCCGCGCCGGCCTGGACCGCGAGCAAGCCCTCATCCGCGACGCGGTCCTGCGGATGGGCGCCCTCGTCGAGACGGCGATCCGCGCGGCCAGCCGAGCGCTCGTCGCGCACGACGCCACGCTCGCCCAGGCCGTCATCGAGGGCGATGCCCATATCAACGATGCCCAGCGCGGGGTTTCGCGGCTCATCTCGGTGACCATCGCCACGCAGCAGCCGGTCGCGCGCGACCTGCGTTACCTGCTGACCCTCGACCACGTGACCTATGAGCTCGAGCGCATGGGCGACCACGCGTCCTCGGTGGCCAAGGCCGTCATCAAACTCGCCCCCGAACCACCGCTCAAGGGCTATGTCCACCTCCCCGAGATGGCTGAACGCGCGGCCGTCCTCGTCCACGGCGTCCTGCGCGCGCTCGTCGAGTCCGATGCGGTCAAGGCCCGCGAGGTCGCGGTCGACGACGACGAGATCGACCGGCTCTACCACGCGACGTTCGACCAGGTCGTCGACCTGATGCGCCAGGACCCGGCAAATGTCGAGCGCGGGACGCGGATCGTCATCGCGTCGCATTACCTCGAGCGGATCGGCGACCGGGCGACCAACATCGCAGAGGACGTGGTCTACCTCGTGACCGGCGACGTCGAGGACCTCAACCCGTGAGCGAGCGACCGATCCGGGTCCTCTTCGTGTGCACCGGGAACTCGGCCCGGAGCGTGATGGCCGAGGCGCTGCTGCGCCGCCACGGCGGCGCCGCGTTCGAGGTCTACAGCGCGGGCACCGAGCCGAAGGGGGTCAACCCATTCACCCTTCGCGTCCTGGCCGAGGCCGGGATCGACGCGTCGCTCGCCCGGTCCAAGTCGGTGACGGAGTTCCTCGGCCAGCCGTTCGACTATGTCATCACCGTGTGCGACCAGGCCCGCCAGAGCTGCCCGGTCTTCCTCGGCGTCCACGAGTCGCTGCACTGGGGCTACGAGGATCCGGCCGCCGCCGAGGGCACCGAGGAGGAACGCCTGGCGGTCTTCCGCCGTGTATTGATCGGCCTCGGCGAACGGATCCGGCTGTTCATCCCGCTCGCGCTCCGGACCGGGACGCTGTCGGCCAGATGATCGAACTCCACCTGCTGCGTCACGCCGACGCCGGCGACCCGATGGCGTGGAAGGGGTCCGACGCCGCCCGTCCCCTGTCGGGCAAGGGCGAGAAGCAGGCCGAGCGCCTGGGTCGCTTGCTCAAGGAAGTGGGCTTCCGCCCCGATGCCATCATCACCTCGCCCAAGATCCGGGCCGCGGATACGGCCGAGATCGTCGCCCGGCACCTCGGAGTCCCGGTCGCGATGGATGACCGTCTGGCGGGCGCCGTCGATCTCGCGGCCGTGGAAGCGATCCTCCGCCATGCCGGGGATCCGTCGCGTCCCGTCCTCGTCGGTCACGACCCGGACTTCTCCGATCTCCTCGAGGGACTGACCGGGCTGTCCGGCCTGACGATGAAGAAGGGCGCCTTCGTCCGGATCGACACCGAGCGCCTCGAGCCCGCCTCCGGCACCCTCCGCTGGCTCATCCCGCCCGACCTCCTCAAGCCGGATCGCTGACGAGCGGCAGCGCGGCCGCGGCTGCAGTGGCGCTGGTCCGCCGGGTGATGAAGAGGATGGCGGTCAGGACGATCCCGACCCCGATCCATTGACTCGCCTCGAGGCGCTCTCCGAGCCCGACATAGGCGCCGACGACGCCGAAGATCGGGATCAGGTAGAACGACACCGCCGCGAGGGAGGCCGGCACGTGCCGCAGAGCGGACAGATAGAACCAGTACGCGAGGCCGTAATACAGGATGCCCGAGGCGATCGCACTCGCCCAACCGGCTGTACTGACCCCCTCCGGCCGAACCGCTCCGCCGAGCAGCCAGACCGCCACGACCAGTACGAGGGCGATGGCGAGCGCGTAGACCTGCTGGGTGAGGATGACCTGCGTGGTGGACTCGGCGGTGGCAAGCCAGCGGCGCGTGATGACCGTATACACGGCGCAGCAGGCCACCCCCGCGATCGTCAGCACGATGCCGACTGGACTCCAGGAACTTCCCGGCTGACCGATGACGAGCCCCAACCCGGCGACAGCGACGACAGACCAGGCGACGAGCGAACGACCGATGCGCTCGTGCAGGAACCAGGCGGCCAGGGCAAGGATGAGCAGCGGTTCGAACGCCCAGAGCATCACCGCCAGACTTGCGGTGATGTAGACGAGTCCGAGCAGGCCCAGCGCGTAGGCCAGTCCCGGGTTGAGCACACCGAGTCGTCCCAGGATCGGTGAGGACGACGGATCGCGAAACGGGACGCCTCGCCAGCGCATCAGGAGCGCCAGAACCGCAAGGCTGACTCCAAGCTGGATCGGTAGCAGCGTCAGCGGCGGGATCTCGTCGACGGCACGCTTGCTGATGACGGTGCCGATGCCCCAGCAGGCCGCGGCCAGGGTCAGCGCGAGGACATGTCTCCGCAGTGACGTTCGAGCGAACATGAGCGGACTCGACCGCAAGTGCGGCAGATCACGCATCCGGTCGGGTCGAAGCCGCTCCGCCGACGGTCGCGCGGCGCCTGGCCAGGAGGTCAGCGGCGGGGATCAGGCCGCCCGGGATGAGTGTTCCGGCGATCCTCCCGAGCCTCTCGGCGACCTCGCGGTCGAGCCGGTAGAAGATCCACTGGCCACGCCGCTCCGAGGTCACGACCCCCGCCTCGCGCAGGACCCGAAGGTGGTGCGAGACGGTCGGCTGGCCGACGTCGCAGCAGTCGGTGAAGTCGCAGGCGCAGGTCTCGACCTCCGCGGCCAGCTGGCGGACGATCGCGAGTCGCGTGGGGTCCGCCAGCGCGGTCAGGAGCCGGATGTCGGGGTCGACACTCGTGGTCCGGGTGCGTGCCATACGTGGAGCATATCGGTAACCTTCGATATTGACAAGAATCGATATGCCGGCCAGATTCCCGGTAGCCACCGAAACCCAGGAGGACCCCCGATGACCGAGACGCTCCCGGTGTCCACGACCGACGACGCGATCGTCGAAGACGTCCGCGCCCGATATGGCGACGCGGCGCGGGTCATCCTCGCCGGCAGCACGACCCCGGCTGACGACACGCCCGGCTGCTGCGGGCCGTCCGAGGGCTTCGGCGTCCTCCTCTACGACGACGCGGAACGCGCGTCGCTGCCGGACGCCGCGGTCCTGGCCAGCCTCGGCTGTGGCAACCCGACCGCGATCGCCGAGCTGCGCGAAGGCGAAGTCGTCCTCGATCTCGGTTCGGGTGGTGGGATCGACGTCCTGCTCTCGGCTCGACGCGTCGGACCGACCGGCTTCGCCTACGGCATCGACATGACCGACGAGATGCTCGAACTCGCCCGCCGGAATGCGACCGAGGCCAGCGCCACGAACGTCGAGTTCCGGAAGGGTCGCATCGAGTCCATCCCGCTCGGCGACGACTCGGTCGACGTCGTCATCAGCAACTGCGTCATCAACCTCTCGACCGACAAGGCGACCGTCCTGGCCGAGATCGCCCGGGTCCTGCGGCCCGGCGGCCGGATGAGCGTCAGCGACGTGGTCGCCGATGACATCCTGTCGCCCGAGGAACGCGCCGAGCGAGGCAGCTTCGTAGGGTGCATCGCCGGGGCGCTCTCCTTCGCGGAATACCGGGCCGGCCTCGAGGCCGTCGGGCTGACCGAGCTGGCCGTCACCGCCACCCATGCCGTTGGTGACGGGCTCTTCGGCGCCATCATCCGGGCGACCAAGCCCGCCGGCTGGTCGGCGTCGGAGATCCGTACCGTCAAGCTGCCCGCGGCACTCTCCGGACTGCCGGTGATCGCCGGTTCGTCGTGCTGCGGCGAGACCGGCTGCTGCTGACCCGATCCGGCCGGAGCTCGGTCATGGCTCGTCCTCGCGCTCGTGCGCGGCCGGAC
>DAIOXD010000096.1:0-6872 GCA_036758145.1 Candidatus Limnocylindrales bacterium | reverse complement strand
GCCGAGGAAGCTCTCGACGTCGCGACGCTTCAGGATCTCGCGGGCGAAGAGGTCGTTCAGCACGAACGTGGACTTGAGCCCGACCGTGCCGTTTTCGCCGAGGTATTCGAGCAGGGCGTGCATGCCCTTGAGCGCGGCGATCTCCGGGGTCACGATCAGGAGGACCGATTCGGCGGCCGCGAAGACGCTCAGGACCCGCTCGTCGAGCGTCGAACCGGCATCGACGACGACCAGGTCGTAGCCGTCCAGAAGCGTCGCGAGGATGCTTGTGACGTGCCCCGGGGCGATCGTCTCGGCCGCCTCTGGCGTGGCCGGCGCGGCAAGCACATGGAGCCCGCTGTCGTGGCGCATCGCATAGGTCCGCAGCAATTCGGGCTCGCGCATCGAGGGTTCATCCCTGACGACATCGGCGATGGTCTGCTTCGGGTCGAGGTTGAGCAGCGTCGCGACGCCACCGAACTGCAGCGCCAGGTCGACGAGGACGACGCGGTCCGGCCGGGCCGCGACCGCGGCGATGGCGACGTTCACGGCGACGGTCGTCGTCCCGACCCCGCCCTTCGGGCTGTAGACGGCCACCGTGCGGCGCGCACGACCGAGCGTCAGGCCATCGGGCGATACGACCGGCGCCAGGTCCCTCGAGCGCTGGAAGCGCAGCAGGAGCGCCTCGACCCGTGCCTCCATCTCCCGGGCGTCGAACGGGCGGGCCATCACGTCGTCCGCCCCGGCCTCGAGGAAATGGATCCGTTCCTCGACTTCCTGGGTCGCGCTGACGCACATGACCGGGATGGCCATCATCGATGGCGTGGCGCGGATCTCACGGCAGATCTCGACGGCCGATCTGGGGCCGCTCGAGACGTCGATGATGATGAGCTGGTGTTCGACCGCCTTGGCGAAGGCGTCGTCGGCGTCGCCCGTCACGGTGACCTTGTGACCGGCGGCCGACAACATGGCGGCGATCGATTCGCCGGCGGCGGCATCCGAATCGAGCAGCAGGATCGTACTGGCGGGCACGGATTCTCCCGGGGGTTGATGATCGCGCTGGGGTCGCGTGACGAGGGTCGGCCAAGAGGATACAACGGCGGACCTGCTAGACTTCGATCCTGTCCTTTCCGCTCCGTGCCGGGCGACCGTCAGCGGGGCATCCCCATTGGAAGGAGTCGCGCGTATGCGCCGCTATGAATTGATGCTCGTCCTCCGGCCCGACGTGCCGGACGACAAGAGCCAGGCCCTCGTCGATCGAACGACCCGCGGGATCGTGTCCGCCGGCGGCCAGATCGTGAAAGTCGCCCCCTGGGGTCGTCGCCGTCTGGCGTACCCGATCGATCGCCATCGTGAAGGCTCGTACCACATCATCCTGTTCGAGGCGCCGTCGGAGGCGATCGTCGAGCTCGAGCACACGCTGCTCATCACCGAGGAGGTCCTGCGCCACCTCATCACGCGGGTCGACCGACCGGCGAAGGCGGCGCGGGCTGACGGTGAGGAGCTCGACGGGCTCGAAGGCGAGGATCTCGCACCAGACCTCGACGAGGACGACGAGGACGCGATCCCGACGGCATTCATCGACGAGTCCGAGAGCGAGGCGGCTCCGGCCGCCATCGACTGACGGGAGGCAGCAGCATGGCGTTCTGCAAGGTCATGATCATCGGGAATCTCGGGCGCGATCCCGAGATGCGATACACGCCGACCGGCAAGCCCGTGACCCAGTTCAGTGTCGCGGTCAACCAGAGCACCAAGAACCAGCAGACCGGCGAGTGGATCGAGGAGACCGACTGGTTCCGCGTCAGCGTCTTCGGGGACCGCGCCGAGCGGGCCGCGGAGCAGCTCCGCAAGGGCAATCGCGTCTTCGTCGAAGGCCGCTTCCGGACCCGTGAGTTCGAGGGCCAGGATGGCCAGAAGCGGACGTCGCTCGACCTCACCGCCGACAACGTCATCAGCCTCGAAAAGCGTCCCCGCGAGGACGACGCCGGCTTCACGGGCGCCCCCGCCGCGGTCGGCGCACCGGTCGGTGCCTCGGGTGCCGGCGGCGGGCGACCGCCGTCGGACGATACCGACCTTGACGACCTTCCCTTCTGACCAGGAGATATCGAACCGATGCCGCCTCCCATCCGCGCCAAGAAGCGCGACGACTTCTACCGCGACCGACGCCGCCGGAAGGTGTGTGCCTTCTGCGCCGACAAGACGGTCCAGATCGACTACAAGGAGGTCAACCGCCTCCGCCGCTATCTTTCTGAGCGCGCCAAGATCGAGCCGCGACGCAAGACCGGGACGTGCGCCGGACACCAGCGCGAGCTGGCCGTCGCGCTCAAGCGGGCGCGTCATGTCGCCCTCCTCCCGTACGCCCCGCAGCACCTCCGACCCTGAGTCACGGCGTGGACTCCGGGCGACGCCGCAAGCCGCCCGTATCCCGCGCCACCTGAGATGCTCACCGGGCTGCTGATGATCGGTGGCGGCGTCGCCGCCGGGGCGTTCGGTTCCCTGCTCGGCCTCGGTGGCGGCGTGCTGATCGTCCCGCTGCTGACGCTTGGGTTCGGGCTTCCGCTGCGCGAGGCCGTCGGGGTCTCGCTGATCTGCGTGATCATGACCAGCAGCGCGGCGGCCGGCGTCTTCCTGGAGCGCCACGTGGCCAACCTGCGGCTCGGGATGACGCTCGAGCTGTTCACCGCGACCGGGGCGTTGGTCGGCGCGTCGATCGCGTTCCTCATCAGCGACCAGATCCTTTCACTGCTCTTCGGCTTGCTGCTGCTGTACGTCGCGTTCACCATGATTCGCGCGCGTACCGTCGAGCCGACTACGGTCGAAAGGCTGCCGATCCTGGACTCCTCGGGCACCTCGGCCGCGGAGCCGGCCGCTCGACCGGCGGCGGTCCTCGACCAGCTGTCCGGAGATGGCTACCGGGTGCGGAACCTCGGCCCGGGGATCGTCGGGGCCACCGGCGCCGGGGTTGCCTCGGCGCTGCTAGGCGTCGGTGGGGGGATCGTCAAGGTGCCGCTCATGCACCTCGCGATGGGCGTCCCGCTCCGGATCGCGACGGCGACGAGCAACATGATGATCGGCGTCACCGCCGCGGCCAGCGTGATCATCTATGCCATCCACGGCGGCATCGACGTCTATGTGGCCGGCCCGACGGCGATCGGTGTCTTCTTGGGGGCGACCGCCGGCTCGCGCCTCGGTCACCGGGTCGACCTTCGTTACCTGCGCCTGCTGTTCGTCGTCGTCCTCCTGTACACCGCCGTCGAGATGCTGATGCGGGTGGTCCCGTGACCGCCCGGTCTCTGGCCGCGGAGTCGCTGATCGGCCGATTGCTGATCACCGTCACCTATGTCTCGGTGGGCCTGCTCGTGATCGGCCTCGGTCTGATGGTCGCTCGCGGGATCTCGCCGACATCGGGCGGGCCGGCCCTGGAGCCCCGGACGCTCATTGCCCGGATCGTCGGCCTGGACGCCTCTGGCTTCCTGTGGCTTGGCCTGCTCGCGGTCATCGCCGCACCGATCGGGCGCGTGATCGTCGCCGGGATCGCCTACGCCCGTGACGCCGACCGGCTGATGGTCGGCGTCTCGATCGGGATCCTGCTGGTCATCGGTGGCGGGGTCGTCCTGTCGACGATGAGCGGCTGATATGGACATCCTCGTCCTGTTCGGCGCCCTGGTCATCATCCTGGTCGGCGCGGAGTTCTTCACCAACGGCATCGAATGGTTCGGGCGCAAGCTCAACCTCGCCGAGGGAGCGGTCGGATCCGTGCTGGCCGCCATCGGGACCGCCCTGCCCGAGACGATGATCCCGGTCATCGCGATCCTGTTCGCCAGCGGGGCGTCGTCGCACGAGGTCGGCGTCGGGGCGATCCTGGGCGCTCCCTTCATGCTCTCGACGCTGGCCATGTTCGTGACCGGCGTGGCGGTGCTGTGGGTCGCGCGAGGACGCCCGACCGGCGATGTCATGCGGGTCGATACGGGCGTGCTCGGCCACGACATGCGCTACTTCGCGATCGCCTACGCGATCGCCATCGGCGCCGCCTTCCTGCCCGTCGAGCCGGTCTGGCTGAAATGGATCGTGGCGGTCGTCCTGCTTGGCATCTACGCCTGGTACGTCAAGGGCCATTTCGAGGCGGACCCCGACGTCGACGCATCCGACCTGGCACCCTTGCGCTTCCATCGACTCGACGCCTCGGCCCATCGGATGGACCCGGCGATCCCGCGGCTGCGGGTCGTCACGCTCCAGGTCCTGGTCGCGCTCGGGCTCATCGTCCTCGGCGCGATCTTCTTCGTCGAAGCGGTCAGCGATCTCGCCACGCAGCTCGGGATCGACAGCGTCCTGCTCGCGCTGGTCATCGCGCCGATCGCGACGGAACTGCCCGAGAAGTTCAACTCGGTCATCTGGGTCCGTCAGGGCAAGGACACACTCGCGATGGGCAACATCACCGGCGCCATGGTCTTCCAGTCGACGATCCCGACCGTTGTCGGGCTCGTCTTCGCCTCGAGCACCTGGGTCGTATCGGAGGGCTCGTACGTCGCCTTCGCATCGGCCGGCATCGCCTTCCTGTCGTCGGCGTTCATCTTCGTCCCGATGGCGCGCCGCGGCGTGCTTCGCGGCCGCGGCCTGCTGGTGGGGGGGCTCTTCTACCTTGCCTACCTTGCGCTCGTGATCGGCGTGATCGGCCACGTCCTCTGAGCGTGCGCGGGGGCCGAGATATACTCGGCCGACCGCAGCAGGAGCCCGCCGCATGCTCACCGAGAAGTCCGACGCCAAGTCCGCGATGAAGTCCGCGCCGACGCCGCATCACGCCCCGAAGACCGGTTCGCTCGACGATCTGGTGTGCTATTTCGAGGGTGCCTGGATCCCGATGCGCGAGGCCAAGGTCGGCATCATGACCCACGCGTTCATGTACGGGACGGCGACGTTCGAGGGGATCCGCGCCTACTGGAACGACGACGAAGGGCGCCTCTACGGACTCAAGATCCGCGAGCACGTCGAGCGCATCCGCCAGTCCTGCCGGATCCTCCTGATGCAGGACGTGCCGTCGGTCGACGAGCTGACCCGGCTCATCGTCGAGACGGTCCGCCGCAACGGCTTCCGCGAGGACGTCTACATCCGGCCCTCGTTCTACAAGTCGACCTCGGCGATCGGCGTCCGGCTGCACGATCTCGCGAACGAGCTGTACATCATCGCCCTGCCGTTCGGGAACTACATCGACACCGAATCGGGCATCCGGGTCATGACCTCGACCTGGCGGCGGAACGCCGACGAGGCACTGCCCGCACGCGGCAAGATCGTCGGCGGCTACGTGAACATGGCGTTCCAGAAGACCGAGGCGGAGCTCAACGGCTTCGATGAGGCGGTCGTGCTGACCGCCGACGGCCACGTCAACGAGGCCTCGGCGGCGAACCTGTTCGTGGTCCGCGACGGCGTGGCGCTCTCGCCGCCGGTCAGCGACGACCTGCTCGAGGGGGTCACGCGCAAGGCCGTCATCGAGCTCCTCACGGCGGAGGGGATCCCGGTCGAGATCCGCTCGATCGACCGGTCCGAGCTGTACGTGGCCGACGAGATGTTCCTGTGCGGGACCGGCGTCCAGATCTCCTCGGTCGTGGAGGTCGACCACCGGCCCGTCGGTTCGGGCGCGGTCGGGCCGATCGGGCGGCTGGTCCGCGACCGCTACTTCGACGCGGTCCGGGGTCGGCTCCCCGAATACGCCCACTGGCTCACGCCGATCGAATAGGTCGCGACGCCCGCGTCAGGGACCGACCGGCGCCACGAGATCGGGTGTCGCCTTGCCGATGGTCACGATGACGTCGGTGTGGATGGCCGGATCCGCCTTCATGGTGACCGTCACCCCGAACGTCTTCTGGAGATAGGCGATGGTGGCGGGGAGATTCGCCTCGGCGCCGTTGTAGATGACGATCGTCGTATTCGCCGGGACGGGACCGGCGGGCTTCTGGCGCGGCGCGGAGGCGGCCAGGCCGTGGAAGTCGAGGTAGTCCGCCAGGCGCGAACCGCGACCCGTGTCGCCGGTGCCGTTGAGGACCCACACACTGGCACCCTCCTGGGCCAGCGTCTGGCGCGTCGCCTCGATCGCAGGATCGGTCGTGAATGCGTCTCGCACGGCCGCCCGGATCTTGGAGACATTCGGGTTGATGAAGTAGACGGGTGCGCTCGGCGGCGTGTCGGTGCCATAGAGCGGCGGCGCGAAGACGTAGGAGCGGATGTCCTTGGTATCGACCTGCGAGGCGAGACCGAGGAGCGGCGCAAGCTGGTCGGCCGGGATGTCGGTCGAGACCGCGGTACCGACCGCGTCGAGCAGGTCGGGAAGTTTCGGGATCAACGCCTGCGGGTCGGCCTGTTCGCGCATCGACAGCAGGAGGCGCTGCTGGCGTGCACCGCGATCGAAGTCGTTCGAGCCGTGCCGTGAGCGGGCGTACCGCAGTGCCTCGGCGCCGTCCATGTGCTGGATCCCGCTCGGGATGAAGACCCGGCGGAGGCTGCCGTTGATCGACGGAAAGCGATCGTCGGAGACGGGGATCTGGACGTTGACCGTCACGCCGCCCATCACGTCGACGACCTTCTTGAAGCCGTCGAAGTTCACCTCGACGAAGTACTTGATGTCGAGCCCGTAGAGGTTCCCAAGGATCGCCTTGAGCCCGTTGTAGCCGACGGTCCCGTTCTTGACATTGCCCCGGAAGAGGTCAGCCCGGAGGTGGATCGACGTCCACCAGGCGTTGATCTTCTTGGTGTACACGGGACCGAACGCCTGGCGCGCCGGTCCGGGCGGCGTCGGCACGTTGGAGGTATCGCGCGGCAGGCTGAACATCGCGACCTGCTTGGAGAGCGGGTCGATCGAGACGACGATCAACGTGTCGGTGTTGAACGTCCCCTCGCCGGGC
>DAIOXD010000095.1:0-7099 GCA_036758145.1 Candidatus Limnocylindrales bacterium | reverse complement strand
CGGGTGGGGGAGCACCGCGGGACGCCGGCCTATACCGTCGGCCAGCGTCAGGGTCTCGGCGTTTCGCTCGGCGAGCCCCGGTACGTCAGCCGGATCGACCCGCTGACCAATACGATCACGCTGGGTCGGCGCGAGGACCTCGAGACCACCGCGATCGAGCTCGAGCGCGCCAGTTTTGTCGCCGGGGACGCCCCCAACGGCCGCGCCCCGTTTCGTGCCGAGATCCGCATCCGCCATCGCGCGACACCGATCGCCGCGACCATCCGGCCGGCGACCGCCACCGAGCCCGCTCGCGGCGGACGCTGGCTGGTCGAGACGGACAGCCCGGTCTGGGCGGCCGCGCCGGGCCAGGCCGCGGTCCTCTATGACGGCGAGGTCGTGCTCGGAGGCGGCCGGATCGCGCGCCCGGCGGCTATCGACTCCGACGGACGGTCGTCGGCTGGCGCGGCCACGACCGTCGCCCCGGGCGCACTCGTCGGCTCGGGCGCGTGAGTCTCGACCCGGCGCTGCTGCTCGCGGTCCTGGTCGGCCTGTTCCATGCGTCGCTCTTCGTCCTGATCCGGGGCAACACCGGCGGCCGGCTGCCCATCATCATCGTCGCCGCGATCCTCGGGGCTTGGGCGGGCGACGCTTTGGGGGATCGGCTCGGGCTCCGCATCCTGTCGATCGGCGACTTCCAGCTGCTGGCCGCCTCGGTCGTGGCCTGGATCGGCATCGGGATCTCGTCGGCCGTCGCCATCCTCGGTCCCTCGGTCCGCAAGACGTGAGCCGCGACGAGGATCGCTCGACCGCAGCGTTCCTTCGCGGCCTGACCATCGGCGCGATCATCGGGGCGATCCTCGCCGGCTCCTCCCTCTGGTCGCGCCGTCGGCGACGAGGCTCGGGCTAACGCCGGATCCGGCGCCTCATTCGCGCGGCTGGAGCCGGTGGCTGGTGCTGATCTCGACCCGTCCGCGCTCGTCGGCCGCGGGATGCTCGACCAGCGCGATCAGCCGACTGGCCATGAACCGGGCGGTCCGCACCGGGTTCCCCGTCCGCGTCACCTCACGGACCTCGACCACGCCCCGCGTCGTGACGACCTCGATCCGCCGGCCCGCCTTCGAGGCGACGATGTCGAACGTCTGGACGCCCTGGCCCGTATCGACCACGGCCTCGACTCGATCGCCCTTCATGGCGGCATCCTAGTCCACGCTGCCAGGTTCAGGTCGTCTTGATCGCGATCTCGAAGGTGGCCTTGTAGCCGGCGCCGTCCGGGCTGACCTTCAACAGGGTCATCCCCTGGCTCTGCCCGTAGATGCTGTCGCTGGCGTTCGGGGTATCGGGCCTGCCCTTCGACGCGTAGGGGCCCTGGCTGAAGACCTGATCATTGAGGGCATCATCGAAGAAGAGCTGCGACGTGAACTCGAAGCCGCTGGTCGCTGCCGCGTCCGTCCGGATCTTGAAATGGACGTGGACCGCGCGACCCTGGTACCAGCCGGGGTAGATCGTCGTGATCGAGGCCAGGCCGCTGGCGTCGGTGTGCTGGTAGCCGCGCAGGAAGTCGTGGCCCTGCTCGCTGCCGACATCCGAATACTCGCCCAGCGCATCGCAGTGCCAGACGTCGACGAGGACGCCGCCGAGCGGGATACAGGCGTTGCCATCGACCTGCGAGACGACCCAATCGATCTTGAGGACGGAACCATCGACGGCCACCCCAGTCGAGGTATCGACGCGGATGTCCGATCGCTCGAGGTTCTCGTTGACGTAGTACGGGCCCTCGGTGAGCGCCGGGACGACGACGCATGACGGCAGCGAACTCGCGACCGCGACGGCCGTAGCGGTCGCGGTGGCCGCCGCGGTGCCGGCCGTACCACCCGACGCACTCGGCGTCGCCAGGCCGCTCGCCACCGATCCCGGGGCGCAGGCCGCGACGGCCACCGAGACCGAGGCCGCGCCCATCAGTGCGAGCACCTCGCGGCGGGTCAGGACTCGCCCGATCAGGCGGTCATCATCGTCGGGGTCGAAGGCGGGTGGTGCGGGCGGCGCCGCGTCGTTCGGGCTCTCGATCGGGGTCATCGGGCGGCTCCAGTGGGGGTTCGATGAGCGCATCGTCATCGCCGTGCCTGAGACCGGCCTGAGACGGGCCTGAGACAGGCCCGAGAGAGGCTACCCGTCAGGCGCCCTGGCCAGCGGCCAACACGGCGACCAGCGCCAGCGCCGCCGGTATCGCCTGGACGACGAGGATCCGGCGGTTGACCGTCGCCGCGCCATAGAGCCCCGCGACGACCACGCAGGCGAGGAAGAAGAGCTTGACCTGGAAGCCGATCGTGCCGCCGGCGACGAGTCCCCAGATCAGGCCCGCGACCAGGAAGCCGTTGTACAGGCCCTGGTTGGCGGCCAGCGCCGCGGACGCGTCGGCAAAGGTTTGGTCCGTCCCGAACGCGCGCATCCCGCGCGGCGTCCGCCACAGGAACATCTCGAGGACGACGATGTAGACGTGGATGGCCGCGACCACGACGACGAGGACGGCTGCCAGCGTGGCCATCGGGAACCTCCAGTCGGGGCGGATGTCGGCGGATCGGTCGACGCGGTCACGGTAGCGCGTTCGTGTGGGTGTCGGTCCGTTCGTTACCATTGCGTCCGATGCCGCCCCCCGTCCAGAGCCCAGACCCGCGGATCGTGGCGTTGCCCGCCGCCGAGATCCGCCGCCGGTTCGTCGAGTTCTTCGCCGAGCGCGGGCACACGCCCGTGCCCAGCGCGAGCCTCGTGCCGGCCGGCGACGCGACCCTCCTCTTCACGAATTCCGGCATGGTCCAGTTCAAGGACGTCCTGATCGGCGCCGAGACGCGCTCGTATACCCGGGCGGTCGACTACCAGCGCTGCCTGCGCGTCGCGGGCAAGCACAACGACTTCGAGGAGGTCGGGCGGACGCCCCGTCACCACACCCTCTTCGAGATGCTCGGCAACTGGTCGTTCGGTGACTACTTCAAGCGCGAGGCGATCCACTACGCGTGGGATCTGCTGACCCGCGAGTTCGGTATCCCGGCCGACCGGCTGGCGGCCACGACCTATACGCACGACCAGGTCGCCTGGGACATCTGGCGCGACGAGATCGGCCTCCCGCCCGAGCGGATGGCGCGCTGGGGTGATGTCGACCGGGGTGATGACAAGAACTTCTGGCGGATGGCCGAGACCGGCCCGTGCGGGCCGTGCAGCGAGATCCATTTCGACCGTGGCGCCCAGTTCTCGGAAGGCCCCGAGTGCATCCCGGACCACAGCGAGACCTGTCCGCGCTGGCTCGAGATCTGGAACCTGGTGTTCATGGAGTTCGATCAGAAGCCCGACGGCCGCGTCCCGCTGCCGTTCACCAGCGTCGACACGGGGATGGGCCTGGAGCGCCTGGCGAGCGTCCTCCAGCAGGTCCCGACCAACTACGACACCGACCTGTTCACGCCGATCCACGCCCGGATGCGTGAGCTCCTGGGACACGATCCGGCCGCCTTCGAGTCCGAACGATTCAGCTACCAGGTCATCGCCGACCACTCCCGTGCGGTCACCTTCCTGATCGGCGACGACGTCTTCCCGTCGAACGAGGGTCGCGGCTACGTCTTCCGCAAGCTCTTCCGCCGGGCCGTCCGCCATGGTCGACTCCTCGGCCGGCGCGAGCCGTTCATGGCCGAGACGGCGGCGGTCGTCATCGAGGTGATGGGCGAGGCGTACCCGCACCTCGTGGCGCGGCGCGAGGAGATCCTGGGCGTGATCGCCCGCGAAGAGGCGCAGTTCGCGCGGACGCTCGACGCCGGGACGAAGCTGCTCGAGTCGGAGATCGCCCGGATCATCGGCGACGTTGCTGGCGACAGCGAGCGCCGGGTCGTCGGCCGCCCGCCCGAGGAACTCCCCGCTGACGCGCCCCGGCTGCCGGGCGAGATCGCCTTCAAGCTCCACGACACCTACGGCTTCCCGATCGACCTGACGGTCGAGCTGGCGGCCGAGTACGGGGTCGCCGTCGACCGCGAAGGCTTCGAGCTGGCGCTTGCCGAGCAGCGCGACCGCAGCCGCTCGGGGACGAAGGCCCAGCTCTCGAAGCACGCCGAGCTGGCCGGTCTGTACGGCGCCATCCACGGCCGCGCCGGCCACACGCGTTTCCTCGGCTACGAGACGACGACCGCCCAAGGCCGGGTGGTCGCGATCGTCCGCGACGGGATGGAATTCGACGAGCTGACCGGGCACGGCGACGCCGAGGTCGTCCTGGACCAGACCCCGTTCTATGCCGAGGGTGGCGGCCAGGTCGGCGACCAGGGCGTCCTGCGCGAGCCGGGCGGCGGCAGCGAGCTGTTCAGCGTCACCGACACCCAGCGGCCCTTGGGCGGGCTGATCGTCCACCGTGGCACGCTCCACGGTCGACTGCGCGTCGGCGAGCCCGCTGAGGCCGTGGTGGACGCGGAGCGTCGGGCCCACACGATGCGGAACCACACGGGGACGCACCTGCTCCACCGGGCGTTGCGGAACGTGGTCGGGGAGCGGGCACGCCAGGCGGGGTCGCTCGTGACACCCGACTACCTGCGCTTCGACTTCCCGTTGGATCGCGGGCTGACCGACGACGAGCTCCGCGCCATCGAGGACGAGGTCCACCGCATCATCCGCGACGACCGGCCCGTCACCGTTGCGATGATGACGATGGCGGAGGCGATCGAGGGTGGCGCGGACGCCTTCTTCGACGAGAAGTACGGCGAGACCGTCCGGACCATCCGCGTCCAGGACTACAGCTTCGAGCTATGCGGCGGCACGCACTGCCGGGCGACCGGTCAGATCGGCGGCTTCCTCATCACCGCGGAACGGAGCATCGGATCCGGGATGCGTCGCATCGAGGCGGTCACCGGCGCCGCCGCCGATGCCATCGTGCGCGAGCGGTTCGAGACCCTCGAGCGCATCGCCGAGGCGGTCGACGCACGATCGATCGACGCCGTCGGTGACCGGATCGCCGCGCTCCAGGAGGACCTTCGCGAGACCAAACGCCGGCTCAAGGCGGGCGTCGCGACGGGCCTCCCCAAGCCGGGCGAGATCGCCGCGGGCGCCTCGGAGGTCGCCCCGGGCATCAAGCTCGTCGCCGTGGCGCTCCCGTACGCATCGATGGACGCGCTCAAGGCCGCGGCCCGCGACGTGAGCGGCGTGCTCGGGCCTGGCGTGGTCGCCATCGCGCTCGACGCGGACGTGCCGCAGCTGTTCGTCACCGTCTCGGACGATCTCGTCGCGCGGGGCATCTCCGCGGGCGACCTCGTGACCGCGGCGATGCCCGCCCTCGACGGTCGTGGCGGTGGTCGGCCGGGGATGGCCCAGGGCCGCGGCACCCGCCGGGAGGGTCTCGCCGACGCTCTCGACGCCATCCGGGCCAGCCTCGAGACCGGGGCCTGATGGCCTTCTGGCGGCGGATCTGGCAGCGCGACTCGTCCGAGGCGCTGGCGGCCTGCACGGCCCTCGACGTCGGGACGGAATTCGCCAAGGCCCTCGTCTTCGACATCGATCCCGGCGGGCATGGGACCGTCCGCGGCGTCGGCCGCAAGCGCCAGGGCCTCTCGCACATGCAGTCGGGGACCGTCGCCGACATCGCCGCGGTCGTCGACAACTGCGCGGTCGCACTCCAGGAAGCCGAGGAGATGGCCGGCTTCCGGCCGACCCAGGTCGTCATCGGGATCGCCGGCGAGCTGGTCAAGGGCTTCACCACCACGCACAGCCAGGAGCGCAAGAAGCCGGACCGGCCGATCACCGAGGCCGAGCTCCAGCGCCTCATCGACGTCGTCCAGCGCGAGGCGCTCCACGAGGCCGAGCGGGCGATCACCTGGGAGACCGGGCTGCCCCAGGTCGACGTCCGGCTGGTCCATGCCGCGGTGACCGGCGCCTCGATCGATGGCTACGCGTTGACGAACCCGGTCGGGTTCCAGGGCCGCCACGTCAAGATCGGGATCTTCAACGCGTTCGCGCCGCTCGTCCACCTCGGTGCGCTCCAGAGCGTCGCGTCGCAGCTCGACCTGGAATTGCTCGAGATCGTCGCCGAGCCGTATGCGGTCGCGCGCGTCCTCGGCAGCGACCACATCCGCCAGGCAGGGGCGCTCTTCATCGATGTCGGCGGCGGGACCACCGACGTCGCGCTCGTCCGCCAGGGTGGGATCGAGGGGACGCGGATGTTCGCGCTCGGCGGCCGCGCCTTCACCAAGAGCATCGCCGATCGGCTCGACCTGCCTTTCCCGCGCGCCGAGGCGCTCAAGGTGGACTACGCGCGCGGCCTGGCCGTCGATCACGCCCCCGCGGTCGCCACGATCATCGCGGATGATGTGCGCGTCTGGGCGGCCGGCGTCGAGCTGGTCATGGAGGAGCTATCGGGCGGCGACCTCCTGCCGGGCCGCATCTTCCTGTGTGGCGGCGGCTCGCGGCTCCCCGAGATCCGCGCAGCCCTGGCCTCACAGGCCTTCTATGAGCGCCTGCCGTTCGCCCGACCGCCCGAGGTCATCGTGATGGCACCCGACCAGATCGAGACGATCTCCGACGCCACGGCACTGCTTGTCGACCAGCAGGACGTCACGCCGCTCGGGCTCGCCTATCAGGCCATCGAGCTCCAGACATCCGAAGATGCCCTCGATGCGGCGCTGCGCCGGGTCCTTCGCGCGATGAAGGTCTGACCGATGGCCGGACGGATCATCTACCTCGAGGTCGACGACGAGATCACCTCGGCGGCGGCGCGGATCCGCGCCTCCGAAGCGACGCAGCTCGCGGTCGTCCTGCCGTATGGCTCGCGCGTGGCGACCTCGCGGATCAACTTCCGGTTGCTCACGCGCGACGCCCTCGAACACGAGAAGCGGCTCTCGATCGTGTCCGGCGATCCGGCGACCCGCGCGCTCGCGGCATCGGCCGGGTTGCCGGTCTTCGCCTCGGTCTCGGAATACGAGTCGTCGGTGGCAGGCTCGGAGGACGAGGCCCGGCCAGGGACGGCCGTGCCGGTGGTGGCGCCGGCGACCGCGGCGGGCGCCGGGATGGACACGGCCGCGACAGACGCCCCGGACCTCAGGGATGGTCCCGAGTCGGACGGGACGCTCGGCCTGGTCGCTCCGGCTGCCGGACTCGCGGG
>DAIOXD010000094.1:0-7124 GCA_036758145.1 Candidatus Limnocylindrales bacterium | reverse complement strand
TTCAGGAGATCGGCCAGGATCGGGCTCGGGTCGCTCCGGCTCTGGTTCGTGAGGACCGCGACGGCGACCTGCAGGTCCGGGAGCCAGCGGACGACCGCGCGCGCGCCGAGGAACCGCCCGGAATGCCCGAGCGCCGGATGGCCGGCGACCTGGACTAGCTGGACGCCGAGACCGTATGCCCCCGCCGGCTGGTAGCCCGCGGTCCGGACGATGTCCCCGACCATCTCGGCGCGCGTCGCGGCGTCGAGGACCGAGCCGCCGTAGAGGGCCCGAGCCCAGCGCGCCAGATCGGCCGAGGTCGTCGCGATCGAGCCTGCGGCGCCGGCCGCGGTGACGACCGAGGTGAACGGCACGACCGGTGTCCCGTCGGACAGGTCGATCGCGGGGAGCGTCGCCTTCGGACCGTTGAAGCGGTAGTCATGCACGGTCGGACCGAGCGGCGCCTCGACGAATTGGTAGTAGGTGTGGTCGAGCCCGAGCGGGGTGAGGAAGCGCTCTCTGAGTTGGGCGGCGACGGGGGCCCGTTCGACGGCCTCGGCGAGCATCCCGAGGAGGAGATAGTTCGTGTTCGAGTAATGCCACGACAGGCCCGGCTTGCTGAACGGCTTGCCGACGTACGCCAGCGACCGCGCCGCGTCCCAGACCTGGTCGCGCTTGACCAGGAGCGCCTTGTCCACCCCGGCGCCGAAGTAGAAGTCGCGCAGACCGCTGGTGTGGTCGAGCAGCTCACGCACCGTGATCGCGGGATCGATCGCCACGGTCGGCAGGAACGGCTTGACGGGCGAGTCCAGGCGCAACTTGCCGTCCTCGATGAGGCCGAGCACGAGGGCCGAAGTGAACGTCTTCGAGACGCTGGCTATCGGGAAGGCGGTGTCGGTCGTGACCCGGCGGCCCGCTGCGACGTCCGCGAGACCGGCGGCACCCTCCCAGACCGAGCCGTCCGCGAAGAGGATCGTCGCCGAGATGCCCGGGATGCCGGCCTTCTTGCGGAGGGCTTCGAGGCGTGCGTCGAGAGCCGCTCGGACGAGCGGGGTCGCGCTGGCGGTGCCGCGACGGATCGGTGGTGGCGCGAGGGTGCCGCTGCCCACGGGCGGTCGGCTCAGTGCGGGGCCGGAAGCCGCGGGTCGCCCGGTCGCCGTGGGAGCCGATGCGGGCGGCCCGGCGGACGATGTCGCCGACGCGGGCCCCACGGACGGTCGGGTCTGCCCGGCCTCCTGGGCGGGTGACGCCAGCAAGGGTGCTCCGAGCCAACCCCCGATGACGACGGCCGCGGCGACGAGTCCGAGGAGCGGTCGGCGGCGGCGCCGATTCACGAGGGACGATGGCGCGACATGATGGCCGCACCATAGCGCGGGCGCGTCGCCTGTACCATCGAGCGATGACCCAGGATGCCACCGCCGCTTCGTTGCTTCGTTCGGTCGGCCTCCTCGCGGACGGTCCGGCCGTCTGGGGACGGGCCATCCCGGGCCAGGGACCGGGCGTCTTCCTCGTCGAACTCCCTGCCCCGCTCGCCTCCGCACCGACCGAGTTGACCCGCATCGGGAAATGGATCGAGCGGGTCGAGACCCTTCGTCTCGATGGTGAGCGGCCTGCGTCGCGCGCGCTCGCCAGCCGACTCGGGACCTTCTGGCTTCCGTCGCAGACCGTGCTGTACATCGGAGCCTCTGACGTCTCGGTCGCGCGGCGGGTCGCGGCGATCGCCCGGACCGAGCTCGGCGACCGCCGGCCGGCCTCGGGCGGGAACTGGCTCAAGACGTTGCGCTCGCTCGAGGGCGTCAAGGTCTGGTGGGCGGCGACGACCGCCACCGAGGAGTACGAGGACGCGCTGCTGACCGCGTTCGCGGCCGCGGTGCCGGAGGCCGACCGCGCGTCGCTCCCCGACCCGACGCTCGTGCTGCCATGGGCCAACCTGCGGCGCCCGACCGGCGAGCGGAAGCCGACAGGCCTGACCGGCGCCCTGATCGCCGAGGCGGTCGAGCCGCCCTCGCCGCCGACCCGGGTCGTCAGGCTGCCCGACGGCGACGCGGATGGGGCGAACGGCGAGCCGCCCGCCCCTCGACGGCGGACGACGGGCGCAACGAGACCCCCGCGAGCCGGTTCGAAGGCCGCTTCGGCCTCGGCTGCGGATACGGCCGCGGCCACGGCGTCGTTCGCGGCCACCCTCGCCGCGGATGCGCTGACCCCTGATGGCGAGGCGCGACTCCGGGCGGAGCTCGACGAGCTGACCCGGGTCAAGCGCCCGCAGGTCATCGCGCGGATCCGCACCGCGAAGGAGCACGGCGACCTCAAGGAGAACGCCGAGTACCACTCGGCACGCGAGGAGCAATCCTTCCTGGAGGGCCGAATCCAGGCGATCGAGGCGCGGCTACGCTCGGCGGTCATCGTCCAGGCGCCGGTGGCCGGTTCGCGAGTCGGGCTCGGCTCGGTGGTCTCGCTCGATGACGACGGCGAGACCGTCAGCTACACGATCGTC
This sequence comes from Candidatus Limnocylindrales bacterium, assembly GCA_036758145.1. Taxonomy (GTDB): domain Bacteria; phylum Chloroflexota; class Limnocylindria; order Limnocylindrales; family CSP1-4; genus SPCO01. Next base: position 4,651 of record DAIOXD010000094.1, on the reverse strand, counting down.
GGTGCCGACGAGTCCGATCCCGCCCGTGGACGCATCTCGTCGTCATCGCCCGTCGGTCGCGCCCTGGTCGGGCGCGATGCGGGCGACTATGTGGTGGTGAAGACGCCGGCCGGCGAGCGACGCTACAGGATCCTCGAGATCGGCTAGGAGGAGCGCAGCGTGGCGAAGACCGTCCCGAACCAGCCCGGCCTCGAAGCCGGGCCCTACCCGTTCTCCAAGGTCGTCGAGGCGAACGGCTTCGTCTTCCTGGCCGGCCAGGTCGGCGAGGCGCCGGGCGGTCATGGCGCAGTGCCCGGCGGGATCGGCCCCCAGACCCGGGCGATGCTAGTCAACGTCGGCCGGCTGCTTCGTGCTGTCGGGCTCGACTTCGGCGACGTCGTGAAATGCACGGTCTACCTGCGCGACTTCGACGACTTCGCGGAGATGAACGCGGTCTATCGTGAGTATTTCCCGACGGAGCCGCCGGCCAGGGCGACGGTGGGCGTGACCGCCCTGGCCGCGGACTTCCGCGTCGAGATCGAGGTCCAGGCCGCTCGCTAGCCGCTAGCTCGCGTACGCCAGCTCGTCGATGGCGACGTACGGGTGACCGGCCGTGCCGACCACCTCGATGACGAGCGTGTGCCTGGCCGCGCTCGACCAGCTCTTGCTGAAGACGACCTTGCGCGCGGTGAACGATGTCGCGTACAGGCTGATGGTCTTCAGGTAGGTGCCGTCCATGAAGACCCGAGCCTGGCCGCGGGTCCGGCCCACCGGGCCGTACCAGAGGATGCGGTTGCCGGTGAAGGTGAACGAGGCCTTGGCGCCTGCCTGCGTGGCGTACTTGACGCCGCGACCGGCGTAGCCGCCATAGGTGGCCGTCCGCCAGGTCCCGGTGTAGGTGATGCTCGAGCTCTTCTCGGAGACGCGATGCAGCGACGGGGCCGAGGCGGCCACGAACGATGTGGAGACGCTGTAGTAGTACGCCATCACACGGTTCACATACCGGGTTGCGGCATACGACCAGCCGTAGGTCCGGCTGGAACCGGTCAGCCACCAGTGCGCGACGCGACGCCAGCTGCCGAGCCAGTTGTAAAGGGAGCGGAACTTGGCCGCAGCTACGATCTCCTGGTTGGCGGGAGTCGGCTTGGCATCGGCATCGCCGAGGTACCGGTAGGCCCAGGCGCGCCAGCTGGCGGGCATGATCTGGTACTTGCCGTAAGCGCCGGACGTCGCGTTCCGGGCGTAGGAGTCACCACCGGACTCGACGTGGCCCACGGCAGCCATGAAGCGTGCGAGGCCGGGCGGGTCGCTGGCGAGGGTGCTCGCAGGACCCATGATCCCGATGAGGATGACCGTCGCGAGGGACGCGACGAGGACCGCCTTGAGGCGGCCGGACAGCACTCGCAATGTAGCTCCTTCCTACCGGGACGGCGCGGTGAGCGCGCCGAGCGTCGGCCGAGTCGGGGTCTGCATGCGAAACCGCGGCCTGGGAAGTCACGGGCTCGAGCATGCCGACGACGACATGGGTTTCGATGACCTGGCCACGCTGTCGCGCGGCTCCTGGGGGAGGGTCAGGATACGAGCCTCGTCCATCCCCGGCAAGCGGCGTATCCACGCGCGGTGGGGTCCCTGCCGATGCGGTCAGGTCTGGGGCAGACCCCGCAGGAAGGCCGCCGCACGATCGAGCGCGTCGTCGAGGACCGGCCTGAGGGTATGCCCGAGCCGCGGATAGGTGACCAGCTCGGCCGTCGCGAGCAGGGCGACGGAGCGTCGCAACAGCTCGATCCGGGCGAACGGGTCGGACTCCCCAGAGAGGAGCAGGACGGGGCAGCGGATGGACGGCCAGTGGGCGATCCGCGCGTCCGTCCGGTCCGGCGCGCCGGGAGCATGGAGCGGGTAGCTGAACAGGACGAGGCCGGCGTACGGCGCCCCCGGCTCGGCCGCGGCAAGGCTCGCCACCCGCCCGCCGTACGAGTGACCACCGACGGCGACGTCCGGCCTGGACGGCACGACCAGGTGGAAGGCCGGAAGCGCGTCCTCGGCGCGGCGCCGTGGCAGGTCGATGGCGGTCGCCGTGACGCCTCGTGCTCGCAGCCCCGCGACGAACGGGGCCATGCTGGCCGCCGTCCCGCTCGCGCCGTGGCCCAGAAAACATCGCAACGCCATGCCGACAGCGTACCCGCGCCAGCCGCCGGCAAGTACATCGGTCATGGCCCGGTCGGGTCATGGTGGCGGGGTGGTGCCTGCCGTCATCCTCGGTGTCCGAACGCAACGAGGGATCATGCCGCCCCACGCCATCGCACGCCACCAGCCGATCGCCGCTCCGCCACGGATCTTCGTCGCCGTCCTGATCGCGCTCCTCGTCGCGCTCCTCGCGGGCATCGGCGGTGAGTCACAGGTTGCCCTCGGCGCCGACCCGACGCCGACCCCGACCGCCACGCCGACGCCGACGCCCAGCCCGACACCTACCCCGACGCCCGGGGTGACCGTCCTCGGCGCGACCACCACCTTCTTCGGGCGCGGCTACGGCCACGGCGTCGGGATGTCGCAGTACGGCGCGCGCGGCCGGGCCCTGGCGGGCCAGGACTCGACCACGATCCTCGCCCACTACTACCGGGGCGCGACGCTCGGCACGCTCTCGACGGCGACGCGCATCCGCGTGCGCATCCTCTCTGCATGGAAGGCGACCGCCTCGGTGCCACTGACCCTCTATGGCCGGCTTGCGCCGTGGACGGTCGACGGGATCGCCAAGACATTCCCCGTCGATGCGGTCATGCGCCTCCTGCCGACGACCACGACGACCTCGACCGGTCCGCACACGACGTGGCGGCTTCGGATCACCGCTGCGACGGGCGCGGTCCTGTATGCCGGGGCCAAGCCCGCGAACTTCGTCGTGCGTGGCGCGACAGGCACCAGCCGGCTCCAACTGTGGTCGAAGCCGAGCGTCTATGACGAGTACCGCGGGATCATCAGCATCCGGGCGTCATCCACCACGCCGGTCGTGACGGTCGTCAACGTGCTCCCGCTCGAGACCTACCTGCGCGGTGTCGTCCCGGTCGAGATGCCGTCGAGCTGGCCAGCGGCCGCGCTCCAGGCACAGTCGGTCGCGTCAAGGTCATACGCCGCGCGACATCTCCGTCCAGGCGTCTCCTACTACGACGTCGTCGATACCTCGGCGTCGCAGGTCTATCGCGGCGCACTCGGCGAGCGTGCGATCACGAACGCCATCATCAAAACGACGGCTGGCGTCGTCCTCCGCAGTGGGACCTCGATCGCGAACACCCTCTTCCATTCGACGGGTGGCGGAGGGACCGAGAACAACGAGAACGTCTACACCTCGTCGACCGGGGCCAAGGTCGCAGGTGCGGTCTCCTACCTTCGAGGCTCGATGGATCGCGATGCGCTCGGTCGTTCCTACGACGCCGGCGCGCCATACGCGACGTGGTCGACACGGAGCTACACGCGCGAGCAGTTGTCGGCGTGGTTCGCCGCTGACGCTCGGACGAGCGTCGGAAACCTGACCGCCATCGACCTTCGAAACCGGGGCGTCTCGGGCCGGCTGATCAGCGTCACGCTCATCGGGTCGGCCGGGACGAAGCGTGTCTCGGGCGAGGTCTTCCGCTCGGTCTTCGATGCCGGCCGGCCGATCACCGACCCGATGCTGCGCAGCACGCTCTTCTCGACCGCCCCGATCCCCTGACGCAGGCTATCGTGAGGGCGTGATCGAGCCGCGACCGCGCTGCGCCTGGGCCGGCGCCGATGGACCCTCCCCGGACCGGCTGATGGTCGCCTACCACGATGACGAGTGGGGCGTCCCGGTCACCGACGACACCGAGCTGTTCGAACGACTCGCGCTCGAATCGTTCCAGGCCGGCTTGTCCTGGTCGACCATCCTGCGCAAGCGCGACGCGTTCCGTGAAGCGTTCGCGGGCTTCGACCCGCGGCGCGTCGCCGCCTTCGGTCCGTCTGACCGCGCGCGGCTGATGGCCGACGCCGGGATCGTCCGCAATGGCGCCAAGATCGATGCGACCATCGGCAATGCTGCCGCTTTGCTGGCCATCGTCGACGAGTTCGGCAGCTTCGCGGCCTACCTTGCGACCTTCGTGCCACCGCCGCCGGCCCGACTGGCGGCGACGGCGGTCGCGGGCCAGGTGCCGGCCACGACCGCGGCCTCCGATGCGCTCTCGGCCGACCTGCGCCGGCGCGGATTCCGGTTCGTCGGCTCGACGACCGTCTACGCCTTCATGCAGAGCGTCGGGCTCGTCGACGATCACCTGGCGGCGTGTTTTCGCTACCGCGGCTGAGGCGCCTGCCGGTCACAGGTCACGACGCTCGAACCACCACGTCGCGGCACCGAGCACCAGCGCCATCCAGGCCACCGACCAGATCACGAAGGCGGCGGGCGGCGGGTCGGCGGCGTAGAACGGGTTGGCCTGGATCAATCCGGGCGCGCGGCCCGCGGCGATGAGCACGACCAGCGGCGGTTCGAGCCCGTAGATGACCCCGCGCCACAGGCCGTCGCTGGGCAGGAGCCAGCGGCTCACTTCGGCGACCGACCCGAGGGCGGCCACCCCGAGGGCGGCGGCGACCCCCGCCAGCACGCCCGCCATCCAGCCCAGCCCGAAGCCGACGACCGCGATGGCGCCGGCGGCGATCGAGGGCAGGACCGAGC
>DAIOXD010000093.1:0-7127 GCA_036758145.1 Candidatus Limnocylindrales bacterium | reverse complement strand
TGGTATTGACAGGACCGTGCCTCGCCTCGATACTCCCGCAATTCACGAAATCGATTGCCACAATCGATTTCCGGTCGGCATCCACTTGGAGGCGAGGACAGACCATGCTCCGCTCCACGCGATCGATCGACTCTCCGGGCATTCGTTCCATGCTCGCGTTTTTGGCCGTCGGGGCGGTCGTCTTCGCCGGCTGCTCGGGTGCCGCTTCCCCGAGTCCCGCCGCGTCAACCGCCGGTGCGGCGTCGACAGCTCCGTCGGCCGCATCGGCCGCGCCGTCCTCCGCGGCCTCGGCTTCCCAGGCGGCGTGCGCCCTGCCGTCGAGTGACAAGCAGATCGTCATCGGCGTCTCGCAGGCCCTCACCGGAGACAAGTCCGATCCAGGCACCGGGATCGAGCACGGCTACCAGACCTGGGTCAAGGAGATCAACGACGCGGGCGGCCTCCTCGGTCGCCAGGTCGTTCTCAAGGAGTACGACAACCAGAGCCTCGCCGACACGGCGGTGAGCCAGATGGAGCGCCTCGCCACCGTCGACAAGGTCGACCTGATGTTTGGTCCGTTCTCGTCCGCCCTGACGATCCCGACATCGGCGATCGCAGAGAAATACAAGTACGCCTTTATTGAGGGCGCAGGTGGCGCGCCGGGCGTCTTCGACCGCAAGTTCCACTACACGTTCTTCGTCCAGCCCGCCACGGCCGAGCACCAGGCCGACCCGTTCGTCACCTACATCCTGTCCCTCCCGGCGGACCAGCGGCCGAAGACCGCGGCCTACCCGCAGCAGGACGACCCGTTCGTCAAGGCGACCTTGGACGGCGCCCAGGGCGCCCTCGAGGCGGCCGGCATCAAGACGGTCTACAAGGACGTCTACCCGCCAACCCAGACGGACTTCGCTTCGATCGCAGCGGCGGTCAAGGCGTCTGGCGCGGATATCGTCCTCGGTGGGACCATCTTCGGTGACGCCGTCGCCCAGAGCCAGGCGTACGCCTCGATCAACTACCAGCCCAAGGCGGTCTACTACACGAGCGGCCCGAGCACGACCGGCCCGTTCGAGCAAGCGCTCGGCAGCAAGGTCAATGGCATCTACACCGGCGACGGCTGGATCCAGGGAACGAAGGCAACGGGCAACGACAAGTTCGTCGCCGATTACCACACGATGTTCCCCAAGGAGATCGACATCCCCGGCGAGGCCGCCGAGGGCTATTCGGTCGGCCAGGTGCTGCAGGCGGCGGTCACGGCGACGCAGTGCCTCGACAACACGGCGATCGCCGACTGGCTGCACGCCAACTCGGTCCAAACGGTCCAGGGCCCGATCGGCTGGGACGCGATCGGTCGACCGAACGGCAGCTACCTGCTCGAGCAATACCAGGACGGCAAGCTCCACGTCGTCGCCCCGGCGAACGATCCCAACAAGGACGCTGATCCGCAGTACCCGAAGCCCAGCTGGTGATCTCGCCCGCACCGGCGGAGAGCCTCATGGGGTCCATCCCGGGAGGCTCTCCGCGGTCGGGACACCACCGCACGGGGACCGCAAGTTGAACTGGGAACTTCTCCTCCAGGCCATCGTCCTGGGCATCCTTACAGGCGGCGTCTACGCGCTGATGGCGTCAGGCCTCACGTTGATCTTCGGGATCATGCATGTCGTCAACGTGGCGCACGCGGCCATCATCGTGACGGCGGCCTACCTCTCATGGCTGTTGTACAAGACCTATAACCTGGATCCGATCGCTTCGATCCTGGTCGTCATGCCGGTCTTCTTCGTCGCGGGCGCACTCGCCCAACGCCTGATCCTCCGTCGCCTCGGCGGGCGGGACGTCACCTTGACGGTCCTCGTCACCTTCGGCTTCGCGATCATCCTCGAGGGGCTCCAGGGCAGCCTCTGGTCATCATCGTTCCAGGCGATCAACACCTCCTACTCCCTGAACAGCTTCGAAGTCGGCGGGATATATGTGCCGCTCGTCCGGCTGATCGCGGCGGGAGCTGCGCTCGCCGTGCTCGGGGCGCTGTTCGTCCTTCTGACACGAAGCGACCTCGGCCGCGCGATCCGGGCGACGACTCAGGACCCGCGGACCGCGGCGCTCGTCGGGGTGAACGTAGAACAGGTGACGATGATCGCGTTCGCGATCGGCGTCTCGCTAGCCGCGGCCGGGGGGCCGCTCCTTGGCATGCTGTTCGCCTTTTATCCGGCGACCCACTGGCTCTGGATCGGGAAGCTGCTCGCGATCGTCGTCCTCGCCGGGATGGGGAGCCTTAGGGGGACGTTGGTTGCTGCGATGATCCTGGGCCTGGCCGAGCAGATCTCGGCGGTGGTCCTCCCGCTTAACTGGTCACCGTTCGTCTTCTACGCGGTCCTGTTCGGCGTCCTCATCGTGCGGCCGCAAGGTCTGTTCGGCATGACTGCCCGGGAAAGCCTGTAGCCCAGTGCGTGCTCGCAGGATCTTCCCGCTCGCCGCGCTCGCGCTCTTCATGGTCCTCCCGATCTTCGTGCGCGAGGGTTTCTACCTGGATCTGCTCCTGTTCACATTCATGTACGCCGCGATGTCGGTTGGTTGGGACATCATGGGCGGCTACGCCGGCTACATCTCGCTCGGCACGGTCGGATTCTTCGGGATCGGGTCGTACGTCGCCGGGCTGCTGGTCGTCGATTTCGGGATCCCGGTCTTCGTGAGCGCCCCGTTCGTGGGGCTCCTCGCGGCGCTCATCGGGGCCGGCCTCGGCTGGATATCGCTCCGGGCCCGGGGCACGTCGTTCGTCATCGTGACGCTCACCTTCACCTACGTGGTCCAGCTCCTGGCGCTCAACCTGCGTGGGGTCACGGGCGGCAGTGCGGGCCTTTACCTACCCCTTCTCGACCTGCCCGGCGGACTCGTCATCCTGCCGTTCTACTACGCGATGCTCGTCCTCCTGGTCGTCGCGATCCTCGTCTCGCTGGCGATCCGACGATCCAAGTTCGGTCTCGGCCTCATCGCCATCCGCGAAGAAGAGGGCAAGGCGGATGGATCCGGGGTGAACACGTCCTTCTACAAGATCCTGGCCTTCGCGATCAGCGTTTCGTTCGCCGGGGCAGCCGGCGCGCTGCATGCGCAGTACCTGAACTACATCGACCCGGACCTCGCGTTCGAGCTGATCATCACCCTCAGTGTGATCATCATGAGCTTGGTCGGGGGCCGCGGAACGGTCTGGGGTCCGGTGCTCGGGGCGTTCATCATCCAGCCGCTCTCGGTGTACCTCATCTACCTGACCCCGTCCGGGATCGCCGGCCAGGTCCATTTGATCGCGCTCGGCGTCATCCTTGTCCTCGTGGTGATGTTCCTACCCGACGGGATCATCCCGACCTGGGACTCGTGGAGGACCGGCAGGCGCAAGCGAAGCCCCGCGGACACCGCCGGTGAACGACTCCCGGGAGCGACGTCGTGACCGCGCTGCCGCTGACGTCTGCGGCCGCAGACGTGGCCGCCCGCGACCCGTCAGCCTGCCTGGCGGTCGCGGGAATCGACAAGTCGTTCGGCGGGATCCGGGCCTTGACCGGCTGCTCGCTGGTCGTGAAGCGAGGCAGCATCACCGCGCTCATCGGGCCGAATGGCTCGGGCAAGACGACATTGTTCAACTGCATCACCGGTTTCTACGAGCCCGACGACGGCCAGGTCTACGTCCGGGGCGTCGCGATCAACGGGCGCCGGCCGAGCGACATCGTTCACCTCGGCGTCATTCGCACGTTCCAGGTGACCCGGATCTTCCGGCGGATGACGGTGCTCGAGAACATGATCGTGCCGATCCGTCAGCTGACGCTCCGATCGCTGTTCACCGCGGCCATCAAAGGCCACGAACGTGAGCGGGCCGAGGCGCTCCTCGAGTTCGTCGGCCTCCAGGGGTTTCGGGACAGCGAGGCCGGCACCCTCTCCTTCGGCCAGCAGAAGCTCCTCGAGCTCGCGGCCGCGCTGATGGCCGAGCCCGAGGTCGTGATGCTCGACGAGCCGACCGGCGGGCTGAACCCGATCATGATCGATAAGCTCGCTGGCCATGTCCGCGAGCTCAACGGGCGTGGGGTCACGTTCCTGATCATCGAACACAACATGGGCTTCGTGATGAACCTATGTGACCCGGTGATCGTCATGAACCGGGGAACGGTGATCGCACAGGGCACGCCCGGCGCTGTCCGCGAGGACCCGATCGTCCTCGACGCGTACCTCGGAGACTGACGATGCTGCTCGAGATCGAAGGCCTCTGCGCGGGTTATGGGAGCGGCGGCGACGTCCTCCATGGAATCGAGCTCAGCCTCGCCGAGGGCGACTTCGTTTGTCTCATCGGCCCGAACGGGGCCGGGAAGTCGACCCTCCTGCGGGTCATCTCGGGGATCCTCCGGCCACGCCGCGGCGCGATCCGGTTCGACGGGATATCCGTGGGCGGCTGGCGGCCGGACCTGCTCTTCCGGCGGGGCATCGCACATGTCCCGCAGGGCCGGAGCACGTTCCCGCAGATGACCGTCCACGAGAACCTGCTCATGGGCGCATACAGCATCCGCGACAGGTCGCTCGCCCGCGAGCGGCTGCACGGCGCGGCGGGTCTCTTTCCGATCGTAGTCGAGCAGGCCGACCGCCGGGCTGGCTTACTGAGCGGCGGCGAGCAGAAGCAGGTCGAGATGGCCCGGGCGATCGTCACCGCGCCACGCCTCCTACTCCTCGACGAGCCGACGCTCGGCCTGGAACCTCGTGCCGCCCGCACGGTCATCGCCAAGATGCGCGAGCTCAACGAGCAAGGGGTGACGATCCTCCTCGTCGAGCAGAACGCTCGGATGGGGCTCGGCGCGGCGCGCACCGGCTGTGTCATGGAGCTCGGCACCATCAAGTTGCGCGGCGAAGGCCAACGGCTGCTCGATGATCCGCAGGTCAAGCGCCTCTACCTGGGCGAGAGCGCCGCGGTATGACGCGGTGTGAGGCAGTAGCAGGATGAATGCGGCGAAGACTCGAGCGACGATCAGCGACGTGGCGGCTGAGGCCGGCGTCCACTCGTCCACGGTGTCGCGCGTCCTCAATGGCCACGCCGGGACGACCGTCCGGGCGGCGACCCGCGAGCGCGTCCTCGTCGCCGCCGACCGCCTTGCCTACCGACCCTCGGCCATCGCCCGCAGTCTTCGGCTGCAGCAGACGCTGACGCTCGGCATGGTGGTGCCTGACATCACGAACCCGTTCTTCTCGTCGATCATCAAGGGGGCCGAGGACGCGGCCCGTCAGCGGGGATACAACCTCATCCTGGGCAACTCGGAGGACGACCCGCAACGCGAGGAGACCTACCTTCGCGTGCTCCGTGAGCGCCAGGTCGACGGTCTGCTGATCGCGTCGTCGCGGATGGCCGACGACACGATCGCGGACCTGCGCGACGACGGCTATCCGTTCGTCCTCCTCAACCGAGCCACCGACAGCGTCGGAGACCTTGCGGTCGTCGTCGACAACTGCGCCGCGGCCGTCGAGGTGGTTGGTTACCTGGCCTCCCTCGGTCACCAGCGGGTCGGTCATATCGCCGGACCCAGCGACACGACGACCGGCGTCGAACGGCGCGAAGGGTACCGGACCGGAGTCTTGCGGCACCGTCTGGCCGACGAGCCCGAACTCATCGTCGAGGCAGATGCGTTCTCGGTGGAGGCCGGCCACCGGGCAATTGGCATCATGCTCGATGGGCCCGCCAGGCCGACGGCAGTCTTCGCAGCCAACGACCTCATCGCCATCGGCATGCTCCAGCACCTTCGGGAGGCCGGCACGCCCGTGCCCAGCGGACTTTCGATCGTCGGCTTCAACGACGTCCCTCTGGCCGGCCTGCTCGAGCCCGCGCTGACGACTGTGCGCGTGCCGCAGCTTGAGATGGGGGTGGTCGGCGCTCACCTGCTCATCGATCGTCTGGAGGGTCATCCGATCGGCAACGTCCGCGTGACCCTGCCGACAGAGCTCGTGATCCGCTCGTCCTCGGCCGCGCCGGGCCGAAGCGCCAGCCAGCCGCTTAGCATGACCGGAGCCCAGACATGACACGACTCGTGGACCTCACCCAGCCCTGGGGAGACCGGATGCCTACGTGGCCTCAGTTCGCCTCGATCGAGGTCACCGACATCACGACCCACCACCGGGACCGCAAGAGCACGATGCTCGTGAAGACGAACATGCACACCGGCACGCACATCGACGCGCCGAGCCATTACAGCGAAACCGGCCGGGACCTCGGGCAGATCGAACTGGGCGAGCTATACGGAACGGGACTCGTCATCGATCTCAGACCGATCACGAAGCCCTGGAGCTATTACAGCCTCGCCGATATCGATCGATGCATCCCGACGGGCGAGGAGATCCGCAACGGGGACATCGTGGTGCTCTATACCGGCTGGGATCGGTACAACTGGACCAAGGCGACGCGCGACGACGTGACCTATTTCGACCGGCACCCGGGCCCGCAGCCCGAGGTCGTCGACTTCCTCATCGAGAAACGGATCAAATGGATCGGCGCCGATCTCGCCTCGATCGATCACTCGCTCTACACACGCGTCCGGCACATGCGGCCAGATCTCGTCACCGAATACGAGGCCTCGACCGGCCGGTCGATCGAGGAGACGCTGCCGATCAAGGACTTCGAGTACATCCACTCTGCGACCGCGCGGAACGAGATCTCGATGCTGGAGAACCTGGGTGGAGAGATCGCCGAGGTCGCGGGCAGGCGAGTCGACCTCGGCGCGTTCCCCTGGCGCTGGCGGGGCGGCGAAGGCTGTGTTTGCCGCGTCGCTGCCTTCCTGGAGGAGTAGACATGCAGGCTCTCGTCCTCACCGCTCCGCACGCGTTCGAGATCCGCGACGTCCCGCGTCCCGAACCCGCACCCAACGAGGTGCTGTGCAGGGTTCGGGCGATCGCGATCTGCGGCACCGATGCCGAGATCATCGAGGGCGGTTTCGCCGGGCGATGGCCGCGCGCATATCCGTTCATCCCGGGTCACGAGTGGTCCGGGGAGGTCGTCGCGTCTGGAGCGATCGCCGAGCAGAACGGCTTCATCGTCGGGACGCGCGTCGCCGGCACCTCGCATTCCGGCTGCGGCCTCTGCCGGATGTGCCGGATCGGGCGCTACAACCTGTGCTTCAACTACGGTCGCGAGGACCTGG
>DAIOXD010000092.1:0-7164 GCA_036758145.1 Candidatus Limnocylindrales bacterium | reverse complement strand
CACCGCGCCGATGGCAGGCTCGATCCGTCCGGCTTCGTCAAGGGCTGGGCGATCGAGGAAGCGGCCTGGCGGATCGACAGCGCCGGCGGCCGCAACTACTGGATCAACGCCGGCGGCGACATCGTCGCCCGCGGCGAGGCCGAGCCGGGACGGGCGTGGCGGGTCGGGATCCAGCACCCGGAACGGGCCGATCGCGTGGCCGCGGTCCTGGCCGTCTCGGACCGGGCGGTGGCGACATCCGGCTCGTACGAGCGAGGCGACCACATCACCGATCCACATTCGGGGGCCGCGCCCGCCGGACTGCGCAGCGTGACCGTCGTCGGCCCGAGGCTAGCCTTTACCGACGCCTATGCCACGGCCATCTACGTCATGGGCCTCGACGGCCTGCGCTGGCTGGCCAGCGACCCCGAGCGCGCCGACTACGCCGCCTACGCCATCACCGACGACGGCCGCACCGTCTGGACCGACGGGATGGAGCGCTACCTGGTCCGCGAGGACTGACCCGGCCCGCCGACTCGCGGATCCGCTTAGACGGCTCCGCCGGTCGCCGGGAGGCTGACCACGAAGCGCGCGCCGCCCTCGGTCCGGTTGGCGACCTCGATCCGGCCGCCGTGGCGGTCGACGATCCATTTGGCGATCGCGAGGCCGAGCCCTGTCCCGCCGCCTGGGGCTCCCGGCGCGCGATAGAACCGCTCGAAGACATGCGGCATGTCCTCGGGCCGGATGCCCGGGCCGTCGTCCTCGACGACGAGCGAGGCCCCGGTCGCTTCCGCACGGACCGCGACGCCGACCCGGCCGTTCGCCGGGCTGTGGCGGATGGCGTTGTCGACCAGGATCATGACCAGCTGGCGGAGCCGGGCCGGGTCGCCGGCAACGACGGCGGGCTGCGGGTCCACGACGACCCGGACACCCCGGTCGGTGGCGGGCTTGCCCATCGCCGAGGCGCCATCGGCGGCGACGTCACCAAGGTCCACCGGCACGTGCTCCAGGGCGACCGCCCCGGAGTCGGACCGCGCGAGCAGGAGCAGGTCCTCGACGATCGCGGTCATGTGCCGGACCTCGTCGTCGATGTCCTCGAGGGCCGAGCCGACCGTCGCGACCGATTCGTCGCGGTGGCGGGTGAGGTATTCCACGCTGCTCCGGATCACGGTCAGCGGCGTCCGCAGCTCATGGCTGGCATCGGCCGCGAACTCGCGCTGGCGGCGGAGCGCGACCCGCTGCGCGGTCAGCGATTCGCGGATCGGGACGAGCGCCCGTCGGGCGTAGAGCGTCCCGAATCCGAAGGCCACGAGGACGACGACGGCGCCACCGACCAGCAGCACCGCGAGCATCACGTTCATGGTGTTCTGCTCTGCCGTTCGGTCCTGCACGACCTGCACGGTGAACACGATGTCCTGGACACCCGGGAAGGTCTCGGTGAGGATCCGAACGGGCGTTGTGCCTACGGTCGCGGTCCTGAGGTCCTGGCCGGTCGCGCGCGACTGGGCCACGGCCGCCGCGTTGGGGAGACCCGGGGGCAGATGGAAATCGCGCGGACCTCCGACCACGTGATCCTGGCTGTCAAGGGCGAAGGCGAAGGTCGGTGAACCGAACTGGAAGCCATACGGTGACGAGTCGCCAGGGTCGGGCCGCTGCCCGGTCAGGATCGCCTTCGGGACGGCCATGCCGTCTTCGAGCTGACCCTTGCCGGCATTCGCCAGCGAGCTTGCGACCGCGACGTACAGCGCGATGCCCAGGACAAGTAAGACGACCAGCGTCGTCCCGCCGCTCCACAGCACGAGGTTGCGCCGGACGTGGCGCACGAGCCGGCTGTCGGTGGTCTCGGCGGCCAGCTCGGGCTCGGTGGTCTCGGTCGGGGGAAGGATCCCGTCAGGCATCGGCCAGACGATAGCCCACCCCGCGGACGGTCTCGATCAGCTTGCCGGCCGATCCGAGCTTGTCACGCAGGTAATGGACGTACGCGTCGACGGCGTTGGGGGTGACGGCCACGCTGAACGGCCAGGCCTGATCGAGCAACTGGTCGCGCGACAGCGTCTGGCCGGGGTGGCGGAGGAGGCACTCGAGTAACGAGAACTCGCGCGGGCTGAGATCGACCGATTTGCCGTCGAGCGTCACGCGTCGCGACGTCTCGTCGAGGACGATCGGCCCGACCACGAGCTTGGGTTCCGGCCGCCGCGCACTCGCCCCGCGTCGCCCGAGCGCCCGCAGCCGGGCGGCGAGTTCCTCATAGGCGAATGGCTTGACCAGATAGTCGTCGGCGCCGGCATCGAGACCGGTGACCCGGTCGCCGACGGTGTCGCGCGCGGTGAGCATCAGGATCGCGACCTCCGACCCGGTCGCCCGGATCCGCCGGGCGACCTCGAGGCCGGAGATGTCGGGCAGGCCGATATCGAGGATGACGAGCTCGATCCCGGTCGTCGCGTCGACGATGTCGAGGCTGTCCAGCCCGGTCGTCGCGGTCTCGACGACGTGGCGGTCCTCCTCGAGGAGGCGGCGCAGGAGCCGGACGAGGCGCGGATCGTCCTCGACGACGAGCAGGTGCATGACGGTCAGCCTAGCGCCTCCGTCAGGGGACGACGGTGACGCTGCCGGCCGTGCCGATGGGACGGCTCGGTGCCGAGCTGGCGTTCGGACGACCCGCGCCGCCACCCGCGAAGGTGAGCTGGACCTGGACGGTCTTGCCGGCCTGGACGTCCGACGCGCTGCCGGGGGTCTGCGTGTTGTAGGTGGTGGACGTGCCGGTCGACACCTCGATGGTCTGGCCCGACGCGGTCTTGATGGTCAGCGTGTCACCGGCGACCGAGACGACGGTGCCGCTCACCGTTACCGCGCCGCCACCGGCGCCACCGAAGCCGCCGCGGCCGAACCCGGGCTGACCGCTGGCGCCCGGCGCGAAGCTGGCGCCCGGGAAGCCACCGCCGAAGTTGCCGCCACGGCCGGTTCCTGTGGCGGCCGAGACGGGCGCCGTTGTGCGGCCGACGGCGAACGCGACGCCGCCGATGGCGACCGCGATGGCCGCGGCGAGAACGATGTTCAGGAGGCGCCCGCTGGATCCGTTCTTCCTGGCGACGATGATCGGGGCCGGCGCGGGCCCGACGGACGACGGGACCACCGGGGTGGTCGGAACGCCCTGGACGCCCGGCACGCGGGACGGCTCGGTGGCGGCCGCGCTGAACGGCTCCGGCGTGGTGGGTTGGTTCGGATCGAAACTCACGTGGATCTCCTTCTGGGTGCTGGCGAGGTCATTCGTAGCGCAGGGCGCTGATGGGATCGAGGCGGGCGGCCTGGCGCGCGGGCCAGACGCCGAAGACGACACCGACCGCGAGGCTGAACAGGACGGCCGCGGCGATGGTCACGGGGTTGAAGGCGAAGCCCCAGCCGGCCAACTGGCCGATCCCGGCCGACACGACGAGACCGACGACGATGCCGATCAGGCCGCCGAGGAGGGAGAGGGTGAGGGCCTCGACGAGGAACTGGGCGAGGATGTCGCGGCCGCGTGCCCCGACCGCCTTGCGGATGCCGATCTCGCGCGTCCGCTCGCGGACCGAGACCAGCATGATGTTCATGATCCCGATGCCGCCGACCACCAGCGAGATCGAGGCGATCCCACCGAGCAGGAGGGTCAGGGTCGCCGTGATCGACGACGCCGCGGCGAGCAGCTGGGTCTGATTGAAGACGTTGAAGTCGGCGGTGGCTGTGGCCGCCAGGTCATGCCGGTCGCGGAGGAGTGTCGTGATCTCGGCACTGGCCGCGGTCATCTGGGCGGGATCCGTGACCGAGACGCCGATCGTGCGCACCGTGTCGCCGCCGACGAAGTATTTCTGGACCGCGCCGATCGGCACGATGACTTGGTCGTCGGGGTCCTGGAAGCCCGTTCCGCCCTTGGGCTGGAGGATGCCGATCACCCGGAACGGCAGCCCGCCGACCGAGATCTGCGTCCCGAGATCGCTCGCGGTCAGGCCCAGGTTGGTGGCCGTCGTCGCGCCGAGGACCGCCACTCGCAGGTCCTGCTGGAGGCTCGCGTCGGTCAGGAACGAGCCCTGCCAGACGTCGTAGGCGCGCACGCTCGGGTAGGCCGTGGTCGTTCCCACGACCGAGGTGGTCGTGCTGGTCCGGCCGGCGGAGACGGTCAGGTTGGTCGAGATCTCGGGCGCGACACCGCCGATGCCGGCGAGCTTGGCGATGGCGTCGCTATCCTCGACCGTCAGCGTCGAGGTCGTGCTGCCGCCGCCCGTCGGGCTGATCGTCAGCAGGTTGGTCCCAAGACCGGCCAGCCGGGTCGTGATGTTGGAGGTCGTCCCCTGGCCGACGCCGACGAGGGCCACCACCGACGCGACACCGATGATGACGCCCAGCATCGTCAGCGCCGCCCGAAGCCGGCTCGTGCGCAGCCGCGAGAGTGAGAGGTGGAGCAGCTCGCCGACGCTCACGAGACGACCCGCCCGTCGCGCAGGTGGACCTGTCGATTGGCCGAGGCCGCGATGTCGGGGTCGTGGGTGATCAGGACGATCGTCCGGCCGGCGGCGTTGAGCTCGTGGAGGAGCGCCATCACCTCGGCGCCCGCGTGGCTGTCAAGGTTGCCGGTCGGTTCGTCGGCAAGGATCAGCGCGGGTTCGGTGACGAGCGCCCGGGCGACCGCGACGCGCTGCTGCTGGCCGCCGGAGAGCTCGGTCGGCTCGTGGTCCAGGCGATCGCCCATCCCGAGCCGCTCGAGCGCGGCCTTCGCCCTCGCCGCGCGGTCGCGCCGCGAGACGCCCTGGTAGAGGAGCGGGGTGGCCACGTTGTCGAGCGCCGTCGTCCGTGGCAGGAGGTTGTACGACTGGAAGACGAAGCCGATGCTGCGGCTGCGGACCTTGGCCAGACCGTCGTCGTCGAGCTCGGCGACGGCCGTCCCGGCCAGGCTGTACCGGCCGCTCGTCGGGCGATCGAGGCAACCGAGGATGTTCATCATCGTCGTCTTGCCCGAGCCGGACGGGCCGACGATCGCCACGAACTCGCCGGGGTGGACCTCGAGGCTGACGTCGGCCAACGCCGGCACCTGCATCCGGCCCATGTCGTAGACCCGGCTGATGTGATCGAGGGAGATGATCGCCTCGCTCATGGCCTAGTTGCCGTTCCCGGTACCGGTGCCGCGTCGCGTTCCGCCGCCGGTGATCGGAACCCCGAGGCCGCCGCCGAACCCGCCGCCGCCGGGGGTCGTGGCCGCCCCGCTCTGGGGCGTACTGACGCCGGTGACGACCTGCTGGCCGACGGCCAGTCCGCTCTTGATCTCGGCCGTGGTGTTCGTCACGAGACCGACCTGGACCGGCTGGGCGGTGGGCGTCCCATCGGCGGCGAGGATCAGGACCGTGTAGTTGCCCGTCGTACCGCGGAGGGCGGCGGCCGGGATGGTCATCACGTTCGTCGCGCTGTCGATCGTGATCGTGACATCGGCCGTCATCCCGGCCCGGACCGTGGCCGGAACGTTGGTCAGTGAGACCGTCACCGGATACGAGACGACACTGCCTGTCGAGCTGCCGGTCGTGGTCGGGGCGATCGCCGTGACCGTGCCATCGACGGTGGCGCTGACGGCGGTGATCGAGACAGTCGCCGCCTGCCCGACCGCCATCGATGCGAGCTCGCTCTCGACGACGTCGGCCGTCACCTGGTAGGTCGTCGAGTCGATGACGATGGCGTCTCCGGACGGGGCATCGAGACCGGCTACGACGTTGACCGCGGTGACGACGCCGTCGATCGGCGCGGTCAGGGTCGCGAGCTTGATCTGGGTCGCGAGGTCGTAGTACGTCTTGCGCGCATCGGAGAGCTGCGTCGTGGCGCTGTAGACACTCAACCTGGCCTGGCGCGTCGCGGCGGTCGTCGTCGCGGCCGCCAGCGCGTCGTTCGCGTTCGCCAGCTGGATCTTGGCACTGTTCACCGACGCGGCCGCATCGGTGTACAGGCGCTTGAGGTCGGTCGTGTCGGCGGTCGCGAGGACCGCGCCCTTCTTGACCGTATCGCCGACCTTGACCTTCAAGGACGTGACCCGCCACGTCGTTGACCCGGAGCCGGAACTAGTGGCGGCCGTGGCGCCCGCGAGATGGGCCGGGGCGCCGAATGAGACGCCATACGACGCGCTCGAGGCAACGCTGCCGGTCGCGGCCACGTCGTCGGTCACGTCGCCCGTCGCCACCGCGCCGGTCAGGTATCTGGTCGTGCTTGCGGCGCTGGCCGGCAGCCCGCCGACCGCCACGAACGCCGCCCCGACGCCGACGACGCCCATGACGACGATGGCGAGGATCTTCAGTCTCATGAACGTCTCCCGTGTCGGGTCGCCGAGTGGCGCCGCATGCGGGCGCCCGACTCCGTATTTGGCGCCGGCTGTCTGAGACGTCCATGAGAGACCGCGACCGGCCACGCAGCGAGCCAGCGGGACGGATCGCGGGCATGAAAAACGGGCCGCCCGGTGGGCGACCCGTTCTTGATTCGAGCTTGTTAGGCGGCGCGCACGTGTGCGGCGCGCGGACCCTTGGGGCTCTGCTCGACGTCGAACTCGACGCGCTCGCCGCCCTGAAGGCGGTCGAAGTCGAGCGAAGAGTCGAGACCGCCACGATGGAAGAAGTATTCCTTCTCATCCTCGGCGGCGATGAAGCCGAAGCCGCGATCGGCGACGACCTTCTTGATGGTACCGGTGGCCACATTGACCTCCACACTCCCCGAACGGGGGATCGCAGATCGCACGGTCCGTTCGAGAAGAGAGGTGACCACGCGGAGCATCGTCACGAGAGGTAACGACAGGGCATCCTACCACGGAACGGTGTCAACGCCCTCTTGCGGACCCTACCGCAAATGCTCGTGACCGCGGCCCGGATGCCACCTCTGGTCTGGTGCCACTCGGGAGCATCAAAAACGTGGGGCTCGTATCTGGTGGCCGATCGGTACCGACGTGATGCTCTCGAGTGGCATCATGCATGAGGGGTCTTCTTCGGGTCGCCTCGGTCGGAGGTGCCGATTCCCGTCTCAGGCGTCTTCGTGGCCCGCTTCGATCTCGGCGAGCCGTTCGCCGGCCTCGATCCTGATCGGGAGGCGGTTCTCGGCCGGCGTCAGCGGGCACGAGAAGTGGTCGTCGTAGACGCAGTACGGGTGGTACGCCAGGTTGAAGTCGATGACGTACGTGCCATCCGGTTC
>DAIOXD010000091.1:0-7370 GCA_036758145.1 Candidatus Limnocylindrales bacterium | reverse complement strand
TCCTCACGAACCAGAGCCGGAGCGACCCGAGCCCGATCCTGGCCGATCTCCTGAAGCTCGCACTCCGGCCACAGTCCGACTGCATCACCTGCCCGGCGCTACCCTGAGGGGCCGATGGTGCACGGGCGCTCCGGTACGAGCGGCTCGGGCCGCCCGGTACCGACGGGTCTTCCCATATGCGCTGGCGTCCGGGACACTCGGACGACGCCGAGGGGACGAAGATGGCGATCCGTGTCGATGCCTACACCAATGGTGGGATGGCCAGCGGTACCCTCGCGCGCCCCGGCACCCTCCGCGACGCGCTCGAGGAAGGTGGGTCACTGCCCCTCGACGGGGCAGCCTGGCAGGGGATCGGCGACCCAGCGGCCCAGCCCGCCGGTTCCATGACGATCCCGAGCGACGACATCCTGGTCGCGATCGGTGAGGACGATCCGGGGATCCCGGTCCACGCCGCGTGGCACCACATCCACCTCGAATCCGGGCCGTACGTGGTCGAGGGCGACCTTGCGACACTCCCCGGCTTCGATCCGGGGCGAGCGCTGACGCGTCCGTCGGGCGAGTTCCTGCTTCTCCGCGACGTGCGCCTGTCATTCCTGGAGCGGCCCGAGGCCGGCGTCGCCGTCGGCGGCCACGCGCTGGTCAATCGCTACACGGTCGAGCGCATCCGGGCGGACCTGTTGCTCGGCTTCTTCTTCCCGGGCGCCACGGTCGATCCGATCGGTTCCGCAGGTGGGCTCGCCTAGTCCTTCGAGGGTCGCCTAGCGGCCGGTGCCGGCACCGGCGCGACGCCGAACCGGCTTCGGGTGCGCGTGGTGCTCGGGTGTCGTGCGGGCGTGGCCCGTCCGCAGGCCCAGCGGTCGCGGTTCCGTCTCGCGATCGGGGACGAAGCCTTCCTCGACCGTCCAGGGGATCGCCTGCTTGAGCATTCGCTGGACGGCGCGCAGCAGGTCGGTCTCATCGATGCACACGAGCGAGATCGCCTCTCCGGTCGCGCCTGCGCGCCCGGTCCGCCCGATCCGGTGGATGTAGTCCTGTGGGTTCCACGGCAGCTCGAAGTTGACGACCGCGGGCAGGTCCTCGATGTCGAGGCCCCGGGCCGCGACGTCGGTCGCGACGAGGACCCGGATCTCGCCCGATTTGAACCCCTCGAGCGCACGCGTTCGCTCGGGTTGCGAGCGGTCGGAATGGATCGCGACCGCGTCGAGGCCCTCCCGGTCGAGCCGGTTCGCGAGCCGTGTGGCGGCCAGCTTCGTCCGGGTGAAGACGAGCACCTGGCGCATGTCGTTCTTGCGGATCAGGTGGGCGAGCAAGGCCTCCTTGCGGTCGCGGTCGACCGGGTAGACCAGCTGGTGGATCGCCTCGAGGGTGGTGTTGCGCGGGGCCACCTCGACGGTGGCGGGATCGCGCAGGATGCCACCTGACAGCCGCCGGATATCGTCCGAGAAGGTCGCCGAGAACATCAGGTTCTGGCGCCTGGCCGGAAGCAGCGCGATGATCTTCTGGATGTCCGGCAGGAAGCCCATGTCGAGCATCCGGTCCGCCTCGTCGAGGACGAGGATCTCGACTTGGCCGAGGTTGGCGACCTTCTGGCCGACGAGGTCGAGCAGGCGCCCCGGCGTCGCGACGAGGATCTCGATGCCGCCGCGCAACGCCTTGATCTGGGGGTCCATCGGGATCCCGCCGTAGACCACGGTCGAGCGCAGCGGGACGGTCCGCCCGTAGGTCCGGACGCTCTCGTCGACCTGCATCGCGAGTTCGCGGGTCGGGACGAGGATCAGGACCCGGACCGGATGGCGGGCCGGCGAGAAACTGGTGTTCGCCTGGTCGCGGAGTCGGTCGAGGATGGGCAGGACGAAGGCCGCGGTCTTGCCGGTGCCGGTCTGCGCCGCCGCCAGCACATCGCGCCCCGCGAGGACGAGCGGGATCGCCGCGGATTGGACGGGGGTGGGATCGACGTACCCCTCCTCGGCGACCATGCGCACGAGGTCGGCCGACAGGCCGAGTGAATCGAAGGTCAAGCGTTTGCTCCTGAACTGGGTCCCCACCGCGGGCACCGGTCCGGAGCGCGACGGCGGGCCGGTCTCCGCGCGTCGATGGACGCGGAACGGCGACGAGCCGTCCGGAGCATAGCCGAAATGGCCTCGATCCGACCGCGAGCCGGTGCGTCGGCGCAGCGCACGATGCGCCACTCCGCTCTGAAGATGGTCCGGGCTGACAGGATCGCAACGAGGCTCCGAGACAACGGCGCCCAGCGGGCGCCCTCCAAGCGGTCAGTGCGGTTGACCGTCCTGAGCCTCGCGTTCGCGCTCCTTGCCGCCGTCGGCATGGCGAACCCCCTCCCCACGGCCGCGGCCGGGCTGAAGGTCGTCATCGTCGTCGGACCGGTCGGCTCGAGCACCGCCAACTACATCTACAACGCGAAGCGATACGCGGCGCAGGCTCGCTCCTACGGGGCCACCGTGGTCGAGATCTACAGCCCCAATGCGACGTGGGGCCGGGTCAGGGCGGCGGCCCAGGGCGCCAAGGTGCTCATCTATCTCGGGCATGGCAACGGCTCGCCCAGCCCGTACGGTCCCTTCAGCCAGTACTCCAAGGACGGCTTCGGGCTGAACGCATCGGCGGGCAACGGCAACTACAACACCAAGTATTACGGCGAGTACTACATCCGTACCCAGATCAAGCTCGCCGCGAACGCGGTGGTCATCCTCAACCGCCTGTGTTACGCCTCGGGCAATTCCGAGTGGGGGTCGGCGAACCCGACCGTGACCACGGCCAAGCAGCGCGTCGACAACTTCGCGGCGGGCTTCCTGCGCGCCAACGCGCGAGCCGTCTTCGCCGAGGGGATCACCAACGCCTCGTACATCCTGTACGGCCTCTTCCGGACCAGCCGGACGGTCAAAGCCATCTTCTATAGCGGGCCCGACTGGAATGGGCACTACGATTTCCTGTTCGCGTCCAGCCGGACGCCGGGGTACCAAGACTGGATGGACCCGAGCTCGCCCGGTCGGTATTACCGCTCGGTCGTCGGCTACTTCGGCCTGACGGCGGCGACCTTCCGCTCGAGCTGAGCTCCCCCGGCGATCGGCAGCGATCGACGGCCCCCGTCCGGCAGCGATGCCGGCGCGGGGGCCGTTTCGATTCCGGGCGAGATGCGCCAAGGCGCCAACGCTGCGGGCGAAGTCGAATAAAGTGAAGTTCAGACTTGACAAAGTGAAACATGACTTGCTATAACACTGGCAACTCCACCACAAACAAGAGGAACGAGTCATGTTCGAACTAGCCGCCTTCGAGATCAACCAGGCGCACCGCGAGCGCGAGCTCGCGGCCGAGCTCCGTCATCGTCACTTGCTCAAGGTTTTGCAAGAGACGAACGGTGCCGACACGAGGCAGCCCGCTTCGTCCAGGGTTGCGCGCCGGACGGCGCCCCGCGTCAGCATCGCCGACCGGTAGGGCGACGATCCCATGGCGCACGACGTCATCTCGATCTGCCCGGTCTGCTCGAACGAACTGGCTGTCACCCGTCTCCATTGCCGGAGTTGCGGGACGACCCTCGAGGGCGACTTCAGCGTCGGGCGGTTCGGGCGTCTCAATCGCGACCAACTCGCGCTCCTCGAAAGCTTCCTCCGGTCCCGGGGGAACCTCCGCGAGATGGAGCGTGAGCTCGGCATCAGCTACCCGACCGTACGCTCGCGTGTCGAGGCCCTGGTCCGCGCCCTCGGGTTCGGGGAACGCGCGGACGCCGACGAGGCGGACGACGGAACCACCGAACCGGCCGCGAATCGCACGCGCGAAGAGATCCTGCAGGCACTGGCGCGCCACGAGATGAGCGCCGAAGAGGCGGCCGCCGCCATCCGTGCACTCGGAAGGACGGCATCATGACCACGACCTCGGTCGGCTCGAGCATCAGCCATGTCATCGGCCCGGACGGCCTCTTCTCGGTCCGCCTCGAGGACGGTGAGATCCGCCTTAGAGCGGTGGCCGGCGATACGATCCGCGTCCGCGACATGCGCGATGGCGACCTGGACGCGATGTTCACGGTCGAGCTCGGAGAGGGGAGCGCCGCGTTCACGCTCGCGAAAGGCGGTCTTCTTCGGCGCGGATCGAATCCCGACCTGCTGATCGAGCTCCCGAGCGGCGCGACCGTCGTCGTCGAGGCCCGCAGCGCCGACATCGAGGCGGACGGCCTCATCGGCGACCAGCGCTACCGGACCGTCTCGGGCGACACCAGGCTCCGATCGGTCCGCGGCCGGATCGCCGTCGAGGCGGTCTCGGGCGACATCGATGTCGTCGCATCCGGTGAGGCCAGGATGGCGGTCCGGACCGTCTCGGGCGACGTCGCGATCCGTGCCGCGACGATCACGGCGCTCGAGGCCGCCACCACCAGCGGCGACCTCCGGGTCGCGGGCCGGTTGGCCGGCCCGGGCCCGTTCGCCATCGTGACCGTGAGCGGCGACGCGCTGCTCGCGCCGGCCGGGGACGTCCGGATCGAGATGGCGACCCTCAGCGGCGATCTTCGTTCGCAGCTGGCCGGCCGATCCGAAGGCGGACATGGCCGACGCTCGCTCGAGGTCGGGTCGGGCGGGCCGCTGGTCAACGTCCGCTCGATGTCGGGCGATCTCCTCGTGGTCCCCCCGACGACGGCCGAGGCGCGTGACGAGGCACCAGGCGTCGTCCCGCCGGTCCCGCCCTCGGCGCCGACCCCGGCCGCCGAGCCCGCCGCGACCACGAACTCGGCGATCACCGCGGCCTACGACGACGCGCGGCTGCGCATCCTGCGGTCGCTCGAGCGCGGCGAGATCGATGTCGCCGAGGCCGGCCGTCGGCTCGAGGCGCTGGACGGGGACGGGGAGCCGGCCCAGGAGCCTGCCGCTGCCGAGGTCGACGGCGACGGCCACCCCGTCGATCCGGCGACCGAGACGACCCGCTACACGCGGCCGGGAACGCCCGATGCCTGACAGCGCGATGGACCGGGTCCTGCGCCTGGTCGCCGAAGGCCGCCTGACGGCCGAGGAGGCAGGGCCCATCCTCGACGCGCTCGACACAGGGGAGGCGACGCGCCCCGGCGATCCGCCGACCGGGGCGGAGCGAGCCACCCCAAACACAGACCGCCCCGCCGACGGATCCGCTCGTGCGATCCGGGTGCAGGTCCGCGAGGCCGGACGGACGGTCGTCAACCTGCGTATCCCGCTCTCGCTCGGTCGGGTGGCGCTGACCCAGGTCCCGGGCATCTCCCAGGCCACGTCCGATCGGATCCGCGAAGCCATCGCGGGCGGGATCCGGGGCCCCATCGTCGACGTCGACGACGGCGGCGATGGCGTCCGCATCTCGATCGAATGACCGGCCTCGAGCGCGTCGGCCACCCGTTCGAGCGGGTCGCCAGGCTGCCGATCCTGTCACCGCTGGCGGTCCATGACGTTCGCCTCGTCTGGTTCGGCGAGGGCGTATCGCTGGTCGGCGATGCCTTCCAGCTCGTGGCGCTCTCCTGGCTCGTCCTGGGGCTGACCGGCTCGGGCCTCGCGCTTGGGACGATCCTCGTCGCGACGGCGATCCCGCGCGGCGTCTTCATGCTGCTCGGCGGCGTCCTGGCCGACCGGGTCTCGCCACGCGACCTCGCGCTGGGCTCGAACGTCCTCCGTGCCGTCCTGACCACGATCGTGGCCGGGCTCGTCATCGGTGGTGGGGTGCAGATCTGGCACCTCGCCCTGGTCGGGGCCCTGTTCGGGACCGTGGACGCGGTCTTCCTGCCGGCGATCAACACGCTCGTCCCGCGGCTCGTGCCGGCCGGCCGGCTGCCGGCCGCCAACGCCATCATGGAGGGGACCCGCCAGCTCGTCGGCACGGTCGGTCCCGCCCTGGCCGGGTTCGCCGTCGCCCTCATCGGCGTCGGCCCGGCGTACGTCATCGATGCCGTGTCGTTCGCCGTCGCGGCGCTCGCCCTCTGGTACGTGCGGTCGGGCGCCGCCGCCCGTGCGGCCGCACCCGCGGCCGCGGGGGCGACCTCCGTCGTCGATCCATCCAGGCTGCACGGCGAAGCCCGACCATCGGTGGCGGCCGCCCTCATCGAAGGCGCCCGGGCCGTCTTCGGCGACCCTGCACTGCGCTCGATCGTGATCATCTCGACCGCGGTCAACCTGGCCTTCACCGGACCGATGACGGTCGGGCTGCCGTGGCTCGTTCTCGTCCACTTCGGAGCCGACGCGTTCGCGCTGGGCCTCCTCTTCGCGGCGTTCGGTGCCGGTTCATTGGGCGGCGTCATCCTCGCCGGCTCGCTCCGGAGACCGCACCGGTTCGGTTGGCTCGTGCTCTCGCTCCTGCTCGCGATGGGCGTCGGCCTGGGCGCCCTCGGCCTGGCCCCGAGCATCGCAGCGATCGCCTTCATCTCGGTCGTGATCGGGACCATGAACGGCTACGTGAACGTCGTGATCATCTCGTGGGTCCAGGAGAAGACCGAGCCGCACCTGCTCGGGCGGACGATCAGCTTCATGATGCTCGGCTCGGTCGTGTCGGCGCCGCTCTCGATCGCGCTGGCGGCCTTCGCGGTCGACACCCATGCGACCGCGATGTTCCTCGTCGCCGGGGCGCTCGTGGTCGTCTCCGGGCTCGTGGCGATCGCCAGCGGCCTGCCCCGCCGGCTGGCCTGAGCAGCGACTACCATGCGCCCATGACGACGCCCACGACGCTCCCGTTCACCGGCGACCCCGAGGCCGATCGGCTGCTCGCCGAGGACCCGCTGGCCCTGCTCATCGGCTTCGCGCTCGACCAGCAGGTCACGGTGCAGAAGGCGTTCAGCGGCCCGGCCGAACTGAAGCGCCGGCTCGGCCATCTCGACGCCGCGAGGATCGCGGCGATCGACCCGACGGAGCTCGATGCGGTCTTCCGCGAGCGACCGGCGCTCCACCGATTCCCGGGCGCGATGGCCGGCAAGGTCCAGGCCCTGGCCGCGGCGATCGCCAACGACTACGGCAACGACGCCGGGCGCGTCTGGCACGAGGCGAAGGATGGCGCGGACCTGGAACGGCGCCTGCTCGGCTTGCCCGGGATCGGCGAGATGAAGGCCAAGTCGCTCATCGCCGTGCTGGGCAAGCGGTTCGGCGTTCGGCCGCCC
This sequence comes from Candidatus Limnocylindrales bacterium, assembly GCA_036758145.1. Lineage (GTDB taxonomy): Bacteria > Chloroflexota > Limnocylindria > Limnocylindrales > CSP1-4 > SPCO01. Next base: position 265 of record DAIOXD010000091.1, on the reverse strand, counting down.
GGGTACGAAGCGGTCGCGCCGACGTGGCCGACGCTCGGCGACGTCGATTCGCCCGAGGCGCTGGCGGCCTACCAGGCGGGCAAGCGGGCCAAGAAGGCCGCCGCGAGGGCCGCCGCCGACTGAGCGGCTCATGCACGACTCCGGCGCGGGGTGTCGACGGTCGCCTGTACATCTCGGGGGTGCCGCGTGCCGGGCGGACGCGAGCATGGGTCCATAACCTGGAAGCCGATCCGCATCTCACCTTCCATCTCAAGGGGCCGGTGGA
>DAIOXD010000090.1:0-7381 GCA_036758145.1 Candidatus Limnocylindrales bacterium | reverse complement strand
CCCCAGAGGCCGCGCCGCCCGTGCCCGAGCCCAGCGTCGTGGCCGACTGATGGCCACCGTCGCGGTCGGTCGGCGCGGCTCGATCGTCGCGCGCGGGACGACGGACAAGGCCCTCCTCGGCGCGTTCCTCGAGCGCGATCGGCTCTATGCCGCATACGCCATCTGCGACCTCGAGGAGCGCGAGTTCGCACGGACCCGCTGGGGCGTCGCCTACGACGGGGACGCCCCGATCGCGGTCGTGCTGGAATACAACGGCCCCACGCCCCAGCCGCTGTTCGCCATGGGCGACCAGGACGGGGTCGCGGTCGTCCTGCGCGACCTGATCCGGCCGCGCGTCGCGTATCTCGCTGCGCCACCCCCGCTCATCTCCGCGGTCGAGACCGCCTACCGGGTGGACCCCGGTCCGTCGATGGTCCGGATGTGGGTCGACCGGGCGCATTTTCGCCCGTACCCCGCGACCGTCCAACGGCTCCTGCCGGCCGAGATCGGCGAGCTGAACCGCCTGTACCAACTCGGGTTCGCGTCGTGGTTGCCCGCCGGCGCGATCGCGGACGGGGTCTACTACGGCCTGCGCGTCAACGGCCAGCTCGTGTCGGCGGCGGGGACCCATGTCGTCAGCCCGGGTGCCCGTCTGGCGGTCGTGGGCAACGTCCTGACCCACATCGACTACCGTGGTCGTGGCTTCGCGACCGCGGTGACCGGGGCCGTCACCGCAGACCTGCTGCGGACCTGCGATCAGGTCGTCCTCAACGTCCGCGCCGACAACCCACCCGCGCTCAACGCCTACCGCCGCCTCGGCTACCTCGAACACATGCGCTTCGAGGAGCGGTTGGTCCATCGGCTCGGCTCGCCGTGGCCGGACCTCGCCGCATCGGTCCGGCGTCTCTTCAACCGCAAGGAGATCGACCCTCGATGACCACCGCCAGCACATCGCCCGCCCACGACGTCACCGACCTCGGCCTCGCGGCCGAGGGCGTCCGTCGGATCGACTGGGCGGAGCGCGAGATGCCCGTCCTGCGGCTGATCCGCGAGCGCTTCGAGCGCGACCGGCCGCTCGACGGGTTGCGCATCGGCGCCTGCCTGCACGTCACGACCGAGACGGCCAACCTCATGCGCACGCTCAAGGCCGGCGGTGCCGAGGTCGTCCTGGCGGCGAGCAACCCGCTCTCGACCAAGGACGATGTCGCGGCCGCGCTCGTCGCGGAGTACGGGATCGCCGTCTACGCGCGACGTGGCGAGGATCGCGACACCTACTACGCGCATCTCGAGGCCGTCGCCGACTCGCATCCGCAGCTGACGATGGACGACGGCTGCGACCTCGTCTCGCTCCTCCACAGCTCCCGACCCGCCCAGGTGGCGGAGGTCCTGGCCGGGACCGAGGAGACGACGACCGGCGTCATCCGGCTGCGGGCGATGGCCGCGGACGGCGCGCTCGGCTTCCCGGTCATCGCGGTCAACGAGGCCCAGACCAAGCACCTCTTCGATAACCGCTACGGGACCGGCCAGAGCACCCTCGACGGGATCCTGCGGGCGACCAACATCCTCATCGCCGGCCGCAAGGTCGTCGTCGCGGGCTATGGCTGGGTCGGCAAGGGAATCACCTCGCGGATGGACGGCCACGGCGCGCACGTCGCCGTCATCGAGGTCGATCCGGTCCGCGCCCTCGAGGCGCTGATGGACGGTTTTGCGGTGATGACCGCCGCTGAGGCCGCCGCCTGGGGCGAGCTGTTCATCACCGCGACCGGCAACATCAACGTCTTCCGTCGAGAGCACTTCGAGGCGATGGGCGACGGCGCGATCATGGCCAACTCGGGCCATTTCGACGCCGAGCTCGACCTCGCCGCGCTCCGGGCGCTGGCCGAGGGTCACGTCCGCGAGGTCCGCGACAACGTCCAGGAGTTCGACCTCGGCGGGAAGAAGCTCAACCTCATCGCCGAGGGCCGGCTGGTCAATCTCGGTGCCGCGGAAGGCCATCCGGCGGCAGTCATGGACATGAGCTTCGCCAACCAGGCCCTCTCCGCCGAGTACGTGGCGCGCCACCATGCCGAGCTCGAGCCGAAGGTCTACATCGTGCCCGAGGCGATCGACGCCGAGGTCGCGCGACTCAAGCTCGCCGCGCTCGGAATCGTGCTCGATCCGATGACGCCCGAACAGGCCGAATACGTCGCGTCCTGGCAGCACGGCACCTGAGCCCTCGATGCTCCAACCCGTGAGTGTCGCCCCGTATGGGGCCTGGACGTCGCCCATCCGGATCGACGATGTGGTCGGCGACGTCATCACGCTCGCCGAGCCATGGGTCGATGGCGACGACGTCTTCTGGATCGAGGGTCGCCCCACCGATGGTGGCCGTCGGGTCCTCGTCCGGGCGGCCGCCGACGGCTCGACCGCGGAGCTGACACCACCGCCGTTCAACGTCCGCGACCGCGTCCACGAATACGGCGGTGGCTCGTACGTGGTGACCGGCGGCGTGGTCGTCTTCTCGGATTTCGCCGATGGGCGCCTCTACCGGCTCGATCCGGGCGCGGAGGCCGCCGTGCCGATCACCCCGGCCGGCCCATGGCGCTACGCCGACCTTCGGCCGGACGTCGCCCGCCGCCGCTTCTACGCCGTCCGCGAGGATCACAGCGGCGAGGGGGAGGCGAGGAACACGATCGTCGCGGTCCCGCTCGATGGCGGCGACCCGACCGTCATCGTGGCCGGCCCGGACTTCGTCGCCGCGCCACGGCTCTCGCCCGACGGGACGCAGCTGGCCTGGCTCGAGTGGGACCACCCCGACATGCCCTGGGACGCCACGCGCCTGCGGGTCGCCCCGGTCGGGCCCGACGGCATGCTGGGGGAGTCGGCGCTCGCTGCCGGCGGCCCGGATGAATCGATCGTCCAGCCCGAGTGGTCGCCCGACGGTACGCTCCATCTCATCAGCGATCGGAGCGGGTGGTGGAACCTCTACCGGCTCGTCGAGGGCCCGCGGCTCGAGCCGCTCGCACCGATGGAGGCGGAGTTCGCCGATCCCGCCTGGATCTTCGACCGCTCGACCTACGGTTTCCTTGCCGACGGCGCGATCGTGGCGATCGCCCGGGCCGGCGGTCGCGACCACCTCTACCGGATCGAGCCCGGGCGGCTCATCGGCGAGGTCGAACTGCCGTTCACCGAGCTCGAGGCGCTGCGCGCGACGCCGAGGACCATCGTCGCGCTCGCGGGCGCGCCAGGCGATCCCTGGATCGTCGCTCGATTCGACCCGGTCACCCTTGCCCCGGCCGGCGTCCTGCGTCGGGCGAGCACGATCACGTTCGACCCGGCGATCATCTCGCGCCACGAGTCGATCGAGTTCCCGACGACGGGCGGGCGGACCGCCCACGCGCAGTACTATCCGCCGACCAACCCCGAGTTCGTGGGTCCGCCGGGCGAGAAGCCGCCGCTCGTCGTGCTCACCCACGGCGGCCCGACCTCCAACGCCCTGACCTCGCTCGACCTGGTCAAACAGCTCCAGACCAGCCGCGGGATCGCCGTCGTCGACGTCGATTACGGCGGGAGCACGGGCTACGGCCGCGACTACCGGCGGCGGCTCGATGGTGCCTGGGGCATCGTGGACGTCGACGATTCCGTCGCGGCCGCACGCTTCCTGGTCGAGCGTGGTGACGTCGATGCCGATCGACTGGCCATCGCCGGGGGGAGTGCCGGCGGCTACACGACCCTTGCCGCACTGGCCTTCCGGAACGTCTTCGCCGCCGGGATCAGCTCCTTCGGGATCGGCGATCTGGAGCTCCTCGAGTCGGCCACGCACAAGTTCGAATCGCGCTATTCGCGGCGGCTCGTCGGGCCGTACCCGGAGGCCGCCGACGTCTATCGCGAACGCTCACCCAACAACTTCCCGGATGCGTTCTCGAGTCCGGTCCTGATCCTCCAGGGGCTCGACGACCGGGTCGTGCCGCCGGCCCACGCCGAATCGATCGTGGCTGCGCTCGCCCGCAAGGGGATCCCGTATGCGTACCTCGCGTTCGAGGGCGAGGGCCACGGCTTCCGCGGCGCATTCGCCCTGCGCCGGACCTACGAGGCGCAACTGTCGTTCCTCGGCCAGGTCTTCCGCTTCCAGCCGGCCGACGCGATCGAGCCGCTCGAGATGCCGGGGCTCGAGGCCTGGCGAGCGAGCCACCCGAGACCGGTCACGGTGCCGATCGCGACCGCTGAGCCGGCCACAGCCGAGGCCTGATCCGGCTCCCGCGGCACGTCGCCGTGATAGGCTCCGGTCCATGAGCATCGTCGACGCGGCCCACTACCTGTTCACCTCCGAGTCCGTCACCGAGGGCCATCCTGACAAGATGTGCGACCAGGTCTCCGACGCGATCCTCGACGCGATCATCCGCGAGGATCCGAACGCCCGGGTCGCGTGCGAGACCGCGACGACCACGGGCCTGGTGATGGTCCTCGGCGAGATCTCGACGACGACCTACATCGACATCCAGGCGGTCGTCCGCGACACCGTCCGGGATATCGGCTACACCCGGGCCGACTACGGCTTCGACTACCTGACCTGCGGCACCCTGATCTCGGTCAAGGAGCAGTCGCCCGACATCGCCCAGGGCGTCGATTCGGCGCTCGAGGTCCGCGACGACGCGGCGTCCGCCTTCGAGCTCGGGGCAGGCGACCAGGGGATGATGTTCGGCTACGCCTGCAACGAGACGCCCGAGCTCATGCCGCTGCCCATCGCGCTCGCCCATCGGATGGCCCGCCGGCTGGCCGAGGCCCGCAAGTCCGGTGAACTGCCCTATCTGCGGCCCGATGGCAAGACGCAGGTCACCATCGAGTACGAGCGTGGCATCCCCAAGCGGGTCCGGACGGTGGTCGTCGCCGCCCAGCACGACCCGGACGTCCGCGCCGAGCGCCTCCGCTCGGACATCATCGAGACGGTCATCCGGCCGACCATCCCGGCCGACCTGCGCGAGACCGACCCGGTCATGCACGTCAACCCGACCGGCCGGTTCGTGCTCGGCGGCCCGATGGGCGACGCCGGCCTGACCGGACGCAAGATCATCGTCGACAGCTATGGCGGGATGGCCCGTCACGGTGGCGGCGCCTTCTCGGGCAAGGACCCGACCAAGGTCGACCGGTCCGCGTCGTATGCCGCGCGGTGGGTGGCCAAGAATGTGGTCGCAGCCGGGCTCGCCGACCGATTCGAGGTCGAGGTCGCCTACGGCATCGGGATCGCCCGGCCCATCAGCTTCTCGGTCGACTCGTTCGGGACCGGGCGGATCGACGACGAGAGGATCCAGGCGCTCATCGAGCACCACTTCGACCTGCGCCCGGCCTCGATCATCGCCGCGCTCGACCTGCGCCGGCCGATCTACCGCCAGACCGCGTCGTACGGCCACTTCGGACGGCCCGACCTGGACCTGCCCTGGGAGCGGACGGACAAGGCGGCCCTGCTGGCCGCTGACGCCGGCCTCCCGGTCCCGGTCGCCGCGGCCTGACCGCGAGACGATCCGCCGAGGGTGCGACGACTCCCTAGACTGAGCGGCGCATGTACGCCGTGATCCTGGCCGGCGGGGGTGGCACCCGCCTCCATCCGCTCAGCCGACCCGAGCGCCCCAAGCCCTTCCTGCCGCTGCTCGACGACCACTCGCTCCTCCAGCGCACGGTCGAGCGTGTGGCCGGGCTGACGGACGACGTGAGCGTCGTCACGGACCGGCGCTATGAACGCCTCGTCCGCGAGCAGGTGCCGACCGCCGCCGTCCTCGTCGAGCCGCTCGGGCGGAACACGGCCGCCGCGATCGCGTTGGCCGCGCTCCTCATCGATCGCCACGAGGACGAGGTGATGCTCGTCCTGCCGGCCGACCAGACGGTCGTGGAGGAGGAGGTCTTTCGGGACGTCCTCCGTCAGGCCGAGCACCTGGCCATTGGGTCGTTCGAGGTCGAGGATCCGCTCGTCACGTTGGGCACCCGCGTCGACGGGCCCGCGACAGAGTACGGCTATCTCATCCCGGATCTCGCCCGCGGCGAGACGAGCAGGGGCCTGCGTGCCTACCCGTTGGTCCGCTTCGAGGAGAAGCCCAAGGCGGCCAGGGCGGAGGAGCTGGCAAAGCAGGAAGGCGTGGCGTGGAACGCCGGCATCTTCCTTTGGCGGCGCCGCGCGATCACGGCGGCACTCGGGCGCTATACCGGGCTCCTCCAGTCGCTCGGCCCGATGGCGGGCAGCCCGGTCAGCCTCGAGCGCGCCTACGAGGCCATCCAGCGCCCGGTCTCGATCGACTACGCGGTCATGGAGGGTGCCGCCCAGAGCGGCCAGGTGGTCATGGCCTCGATGGACGTCGGCTGGTCGGACCTCGGGTCGTGGACCGCGCTCCTGGCGGCCCTCGGGGCGCGCGGCAGCGGCGCGGTCGTCCAGGCCGGCGAGACGGTCCAGGTCGAACGCGACGACCTCATCGTCCGGCGGATCGGAGATCAGCTCGGCGTCATCGCGCCACCCGAGCAGGGTAGGATGACCGCCGCGCAACCGATCGCGGTCCTGCGCGGGACGGGCCCGGACCGGACGCTCGTCGAGCAGTTACTCGAGCGATGCGCCGAACCCGAGGCCTGACGTGACCCCCACCGGCCCCTCGTCGGCGGCGACGCCCGCGCCGACCACCATCGTCTTCGGCACCGACGGCTGGCGAGCGCGCATCGCCGACGAATACACCTATGACAATGTCCGCCGCTGCGCTGACGGCGTTGCCGACTACGTCGTCGGCCGTGGCGAGACGGCCAAGGGCGTGGTCATCGCCTACGACCGGCGCTTCTCCTCCGAGTTCTTCGCGATCGCCGCGGCCGAGGTCCTCCTCGCGCATGACATCCCGGTCGCCTACGCGATCCACGCCGTCCCGACGCAGATGAGCTCGTTCGAGGTGATCGAGCGCGGCGCCGCGGCCGGGATCGTCATCACCGCCAGCCACAACCCATGGGTCGACAACGGCTTCAAGGTCAAGGCCCCGACCGGGGCCGCCGCCGGCGCGGAGATCCTCGGCGTGATCGAGGCCCGGCTGGCGACCAACGGTGGGATCGGGATCGACCGGCGGCCGTTCGCGGATGCCGAAGCCGCCGGACTCGTCGAGCGGTTCGACCCCTATGACGGTTACGAGCGTCATGTCCGGAGCACCCTCGATCTCGACGCGCTGCGGGCTGGCGACGCCTCGATCCTGGTCGACCCGATGTGGGGCGCCGGGAGCGGCTGGCTGTCCCGCCTCCTCGCCGGTGGCCGGATACGCGTCCACGAGATCCACCAGGAGCGCAACCCGTACTTCGGCGGGGTCAACCCGGAGCCCATCCGACCCAACATCGATGAGGCGCTCGGGATCCTCGCCGGCGGCGGCTACGACCTCGGGCTCTTCCTCGACGGCGACGCGGACCGGGC
>DAIOXD010000089.1:0-7402 GCA_036758145.1 Candidatus Limnocylindrales bacterium | reverse complement strand
ATCGTCGGCGGCCAGGGCTCGCCACGCTCCTACCGCATCGCGGCCCGATACGCGGACGAATTCAACCTGAGCTCGGCGAGCCCGGACACCGCCCGGAAGGCGTTCGCCGCCGTGGATGCCGCCTGCGATGCGATCGGGCGCGATCCCGCGACCGTCACCCACTCGGCGATGGCGGGCGTGCTCGTCGGGCGCGACGAGGGCGAGATGGCGGAGCGACGCTCGGCGGCCGTCGCGGCATTCGGGTCGGAGGATGACGGGACCTGGCTCGAGGAGCGACTCGAGCGCTGGATCACCGGCACCCCCGAGCAGGCCCGCGAGGTGGTCCGGCGATTCGCCGCGGCCGGCGTCGAGCGGATCATGCTCCAGGACTTCCTGCCGTGGGACTTCGACATGATCGACGCCATCGGCGAGGTCCTCGTCGGGCAGGTCTGACGGTCAGCCGGTGCTGGCTTCGGCGGCTTCGGCCGCCGCGAGATAGACCGGGTCGTCGCGCCGGATCGGGTCGGGGTTCGTGCTGCGGGCACGGGCGAGCCGCTCGGTCAGGAGCTGGAGCGGGCTCGCGGTCCCGAGGAGGGCGGCGACGGGCGGCGGAAGCCCGGGCGCCTCCGGCACGACCAGGCGCCCGACCGGTGTCAGGGCCGGATCGAGCGCCCGGTCCACATCGGCCGAGACGATGGCCGCCGCCCGCAGCCCGATGGCCCGGGCCGCGGCGAGCGCCTGTTTCGCCCGTTCTACTCGCTCGGACCGCCGGACGCGGTCGGTCAGCACCAGGACGAGGCCGGTCTCCCGCCCGGTCGCCGGCAGGTGCCCATGGAGGAACGTCTCGAGGTCGCGATAGGCCGACGGCAGCCAGGCGCCCTCCTCGACCTTGAGGACGAGCTCGCGGCCGGCTGGCCGATCCGCCCCCGACGCGATCACCAGGAGGGTCGTCGCGTCGGCAAGGTTCGCGGCCATCCGCTCGGCAGCGGCTTCGTCGCGGGCCCCGGCGGTGACGAGATTCTGGACGGCCTCGCTGTCCGCCGGTCGGCCCGAGAGGTGCGCGCCGACGGCCGCCGCGGCCACGATCGGGCTGAGGTAGCCGACGGTGTGGCACCAGCCCTGGTCGAGCTCCTCGGTCTCGACCACGATGTCGGCGAGGGCGCCGGCGGGCGATCGTCGGCTGACCGTGATCACCGCGGTCGACCGCCCGGCGTCGCGGGCCGCGCCCAGCGCCGCGTTGGTCGCTCCGGTCGCGCCCTCGTGCGACACGCCGATCACGAGCCCGCGAGCCGGTGGCGCGAGTGACAGCTCGAAGGCCTGCTCCGCGGTCACGATCGCGTCGACGAAGCCGACTTCGGTGGCGGCCTCGCGCAGGATCTCGACTGCCGCGAGCGCGCCGTGCTCGGAGGTCCCGCAGCCGGTGACGATCACCGGATCGCCGGCGGCGAGCGTCGCGCGGATGGCCTCGGCCAGGTCCGCCGCGGATCCGCCCGCGGCTGCGAGGCGGCCCAGGAGCCGTCGAGCGACGGCCGGCTCGGCCGTGATCATCTCGGTCATGTGATACGGCGGCCCAGTTCGCGGCGATGGGGTCGGGGCGTGGTCCCACGGCTCAGGTGGCCCCGGGAGCTGGGAAGTCGGATCGAAGGCGGGTTCGGCGGTCATGGTCGGCTCCTGCGTCGAGGCTTCGAGGATAGGCGTCGCGGGACGATACCGGCCGAACGGCGCATGCCGCGCGACAACGCACCCGCCCCGCCAACGCACCCGCTCCGCCAACGCGTCACCATTGGCTGCCCGTCGCCGGTCAGGTTCGGCGGCGACACCAATTCAGGAGTAGTGACGCATGCAGGTCGGGTTGATGGCGCCGCAGGGCTGGAAGGGCGAATACGACGGCTGGGAGGCGGCCGATGCCTGGGCACGGACGATCGAGCTCGCGCGGCAGGCCGAAGCGCTCGGCTTCGAGGCGCTGTGGGTCTTCGATCACTTCCACACCGTCCCGACGCCGACCGACGAGATCACCTTCGAATCCTTCTCGGTCCTGAGCGCGCTCGCGATGGCCACCGAGCGCGTCCGACTCGGCCACATGGTCATCTGTGCCGGATTCCGCAACCCCGCGCTCACGGCCAGGATGGCATCGACCATCGACGTGATCAGCGGCGGGCGGTTCGAGCTTGCCATCGGCGCCGGCTGGAAGGAGGAGGAGTGGCGGGCCTACGGCTACGGCTTCCCGACGCTGTCCGAACGGATGGGGATGCTCGGCGATCAGCTCGAGGTCATCCGGGCGATGTTCGCGCCGGGTCGGGCGACGTTCGAGGGTCGCTACGCGCACGTCCGGGGGGCGATCAACATCCCGAAGGGGCTCCAGGCGCACATCCCGATCATCGTGGGCGGCAACGGGGCACGCGTCACCGCGGGTTACGCGATCCGCTATGCCGATGAATTGAATTACGTCTTCCTGCCGGCCGACGAGATCGCCGAGCGGATGCGTTCGGTCCGTGCCAGGTGCGAAGCCGAGGGTCGCGACCCGGCGACACTTCGTTTCTCGCTCTACTGCCGCGACGAGGAGATGCGCCACGCGGGTCAGGCCCGGATCGACACACTGGCCGGGTTCGCGGCGATCGGCCTCGACCGGCTCGTCTGTTTCCCGGCGCGTTGGTCGCCGACGCTCGAGGCGCAGGCGGCCTTCGCCGAGGACTGTCGAGCGGCGGGGTTGCTCGGCGACTAGCCGGGCCGGGCGATCCGACCCAGGCGGCGGAGCGGCGCGTAGCGGAACCACGCTCGTCCGACCAACAACTCCACGGGCACCGGCCCGTACGAGCGCGAATCGATCGGCTCGCCGTAGCCGAGCGCAGCGGCCGCTTCGTTGCTGGCGTCGCTCAGCAGCCAGGCCTCGTCATCGGCGAGCTCGAGATAACCCTGGGCGAAGGCGACCCGATCGCCCGGTCTTGCGGCCACGCGCTTGATCGCCAGCGAGCCACCATCGGGCTCACGGAAGACGACGACCGAACCGCGGCGCGGCCAACGGACGATCGTCGGATCGACGAGCAGCCAGTCCCCGGGCTCGATGGCCGGCACCATGCTGGCCTCCACCACGGCGACCCGCCACGGGCCCTGGACGCGGCGAAGCCCCGTCGATCGACGGGGCTTCTCGGGCATGCGGGGCGGAGCGCTGAGGGTCAGCTGGGCCGGCCGGCGACCCGCGTCTTCTCCTCGCCGCCGGTCGCCTTCCAGGCCGCGTCGATGTCGTTGATGAGGTCGAGCAGTTTCTGGCCGTCGGCCGGATCGACGGACGCCTTCACCTTCGAGGCGGCCTTGGTGGCATTCCAGAACAGCTCGTGCAGATTCGGGACCTTCTCGATGTGCTCCGGCTTGAAGTAGTCGTGCCACAGGACGTCGAGATGGTGCTTGACGAGCTCGGCCCGCTCTTCCTTGATCCCGATCGCCCGGGCGCGGAAGGTCTCATCCGCGTTGGCCTGGTACTTCTCCATGATCCGGAAGCACGACTCGGCCTCGATCCGGGCCTGCTCGGGGTCATAGACGCCGCACGGCAGGTCGCAATGGGCGCGGGCGGTGGTGGTCGGCGCAAACCATCGAATCAGTCGATCCATCGGGGACTCCTTCGCACTGGGTGTGGGGGCAAACCTAACGTCTCCGGGCGGGCACCAAAGTGTCGGAGGCCCTCAGTCGCGTGTCAAATGCGATACGAGGTATCGCGCAGTCGATCTGCGCTGGAGTCCGGTGCGCGGCTTCAGGCTCCGCCAAACGCTGGCGGGCGCGGCGGGCGCGGGTCACCATCAGTGGCATGGAGCGAACGTCCGCTTTGCGGCGATGGGTGGAACGCGTGGATCGAGGCCTGCAGCGAGTCACCCTCGCGTTATCGGCGGCCGTCGACCAACTCCGAATCACTCCCCGTCTCCCGCCCCGGCTGGCTGGATGCATCGCGCTCGTCCCCGTGCACGAGGACGCGTACACGCTGCCGTTCTGCGTCCGATCGATCGCGCCAGTCGTCGATTACGTCCTGCTCTGCCTCGACAGCCCCGACGCGGCCACCCGGCGTGCCGTCGACGAACTCGGGGCGGCATTCGACAACGTGTCTGTCGCTTGGTCGACGCCCGAGGGAGCGACGGATCCGGCAGGCTGGGCGGCGACCCGGAACCGGGCCATCGAGATCGCACGCCAGCGGTTCCCGGACCACCCCTACGTGCTGATGATCGACGCCGACGACGTGCTTTCATGGGGCGGCGCGGAGCGAATCCTCATCCCGTTGTTCCGCGATGAGCGTGTCCTGCACGCGCAACTCGGGATGTGCGAGCTGATCGGCGACTGGGTGACCACCGCCCGGGGACGCACGCTCGTTTACGACCCGAGCCACGTCTTCTGGCGCGGCTCCGTCGTCGACGTCCATTTCACGACCGACGCCGACACACAGCACGAGCGCATCCACGTCGTCGAGCGATCGTCGGGACGCGAGATCGAACCTCGCCGGACACGCCAGGTGCTGTTCCACGGGGTGCTCGTCAAGCCGGGCGGCCAACTCCTGCGGCGGATGTTCGTGCGGGCCTGGCTGCAAGCGGGCCGGCCGGCTTCGATCGATGCCTTCATCGCGGACAGTGCCATCGGCCGTTTTCCGAGCCCGTGGCCCGTTGGACTGATGCCGTCCGACCTGCAAGCGCGGCGGCGGCACGACACAGAGCCGCTGTCTGAGCTGGAGCGCGGCGTTTACGAGCGACTCACCGAGGCCGGCTGATCGACCGGACGCAGGCGGTAGTCAACCGGACCATCGGCGCGTCGTGCGGACGTCGGCCGCGGTGGGCCGGGTATCATCGCCCGGATGTCTGAGCGAGCGCTGCCCAGCATGGACGGGGCCCCGGCCTGTCCCTTCGTCGCGTTCGGTGATGACCGCGATGGCCGTTCGACGAGCCCCGACCACCGGCATCGATGCTTCGCCGAGTCGCCTCCTGCGCCGCGAGCGCTCGCCCACCAGGAGGCCTACTGCCTCTCGAGCGCATTCCCGGTCTGTCCGACGTTCCAGGATTGGGCCCGACGCGAGGCCGCGCACGCCCGTGGTGGCGGCGAGCGGGCCGAGACGGCTCCGACCGCCGTGCCGACGCCCGTGCCGCCGCCGCCGGACCCGGAGGCGCCGCCAGCAACGCATCCGGATCTCGTGCCGCAGACCGAACCGCCGACGCAGATGATCGGCGAGCCTCCCGTCCGGCGTAACCCGCCGCGCGATTGGGCGGCACCGCCGCCGTGGGCCAGCGGCGCGGGCGGCGGAGCGGGCCGGCCGGCGCCAGGCGGGGAGGACGTCGCGAGCGAGTTCCTGGCCGGTCGTTCGGGCGAAGGTCAAGGGCTCGCAGGGAGTGCCGCGGACCGCCTGGCCGGCGGTGCGCCACCCGCCTCCGGGGCGGCCGGTTCGAGCGCCGCGGCCGCCGCCTGGTCGGCGTCGGCCGCCGGTTCCGCCGCGAGCGCTGCGGATGATGACCTGGCCGGCCTCGTCCAGCCTCGGCCGCCGAGCGCGCCACAGGTCCCGGCCGGCGGCGAGGCCTACCCGCCAGCCACCCGGACCGGACGCCGCCCCGCGGTCAGCTCGACCCGGCCGGCCGACGTCGTCGCGGGTCCGTCCTGGGAGCGGATGCGATACCAGGAGGCCTACCCGTCGATCCGGACGCGGGCCGGGCTGCCCGGTCTGCCCCGGGTGGCCGTCCTGGCCGGCGCCCTCGCGATCGCGGCGCTCGCCCTGTTCATGCTGCCGTGGCTGCTCGGGTTCGGTGGCGGCGGCGGAGCCGGATCGAGTCCATCGCCGGGCGGTCCACGATCGTCGGCGATCGCGACAGCGGCGGTGACCGCGGCTCCAGCGCCGTCGCAACGGACCTACACCATCAAGAACAAGGACACCCTGCTCAAGGTCGCCAAGTCGTTCGGGATCACGCTCGAGCAACTGCTCGCGGCAAACCCACAGATCACGAACCCGAACGTCATCGGGCTCGGACAGGTGATCGTCATCCCGGACAAGTCGGCTAGCAGTTCGGCGGCTCCTTCAAGTTCGGCCGCCCCCTGAGGTCTCGCCGGTCGGCGCCGCGGGCGCCTACGGTGCCCAGCGTCCAGCGCCTAGCGCGGCGCGATGTTGATGGCCGTGATCTTGCCGGCCTCGACCCGAAAGGTCGCATCGATGTGCTGGCTCTGGGCGCCCGGCCGGACGACGAGGAGGTCCGCCTCCCACGTGTTGCCCGTGTCGCGGATCTCGCCCGGGATCATCTTGAGGCCCTTCTCGCCGCGGAGGAACCAGCCACCGACCCGTTCGACGCCGCGCAACGTCTGGACGCTGTCGCCCACGTGCACCCGCATCTCCGTCTTCTCGTCCATCAGCGCCACCGCGGCCTCGCGATCGCCCGTGTTGAGCTTCTCGAAGAAGTCTTCCATCGTCTCGACAGCACCCATTGCCGGAGTGTACCGTCGGCCGCCCATGGGTGCCGCCATCGAGACCGCCTGGCCGCTCTTCGGGCTGCGGCTGCGCAGCGATCGGCTCGTGTTGCGCCTCCCGACCGACGACGACCTGGCCGGCCTGCTGGCGCTGGCGAAGGCCGGCATCCATCCGCCCGGTGAGATGCCCTTCGGCGTCGCCTGGTCGACGCTGCCGAGCCCCGGTTTCGAGCGCGGCTTCGTGCAGCACCACTGGCTCCGTCGCGCGACGTGGACGCCCGAGGATTGGTGGCTCAACCTACTGGTCGAGCTCGACGGTGCGCCGATCGGTTCGCAGTCGATCCACGCCGACCGCTTCGCTGTCGCCCGGACCGTGGACACCGGCTCGTGGCTCGGTCGCGACTTCCAGGGCCGTGGGTTCGGCAAGGAGATGCGCACGGCGGTGCTGAGCTTCGCATTCGACGGCCTCGCTGCCCGGCTCGCCACAACCGAGGCGTTCGTCGACAACACCGCATCTGGCGCCGTCTCACGCTCGCTGGGCTACGCGGAGAACGGTTTCGGGAGCCTCGCCCCCGAAGGCGTCGCGCGTGAGACCCAGCGCTTCCGGATGACGGTCGACGACTGGCGATCGAGGCCCCGACCGCCGCTGGCGATCGAAGGCCTCGAGGCGTGTCGGGAGATGTTCGGCGTCTAGTGCGGCCCTAGAAGCCGCCGCCGGCGCCGCCGCCTCCGCCACCCGAACCGCCACCGCTGAAGCCGCCACCGCCGCCACCGCTCCCCGACGACGACGGGGAGTTGCCGATCGTGCCCAGCGCCGACATCATCCCGCCGACGTCGGGGATCCCCGAACCGGAGAAGAGGCCGCCGCCGCTGCCGGTGACGCCGGCCGAGCTCACGAACGGCTGTCCGCCGGCGTTCTGGTACCAGAACGGGAAGTAGGGGAGGGTCCCGCTGGTCCGGCCCTGCTGGACGTCCTCGAGACTTCTCGACAGGACATCCTCGATCT
>DAIOXD010000088.1:0-7439 GCA_036758145.1 Candidatus Limnocylindrales bacterium | reverse complement strand
GATCCGAGCGCCGTGAGATGGCCCATCTTGCGGCGTTCGAAGACGCTTCGTTTGTCGTAGACGTGGAGATGGACCGCTGGGTCGGCCAGGGCCCCGGCCACCCCCAAGAGGATCGCCTCGCGCGCCGGTCCGCTCCCGAGCAGATTGACGATGGCCGTCGGGGCGAGCGCCGCCGGCGACCCGAGCCCGAGACCGCAGATGGCCCGGATGTGCTGTTCGAACTGTGAGGTCGCCGCGCCCTCGATCGTCCAATGCCCGGAATTGTGCACCCGTGGTGCCAGCTCGTTCACCACGAGCGAGCCGTCGTGGAGGAGGAAGAGTTCGGCGGTCAGCGTCCCGCACAGGTCCATCGCCTCGGCCAGCGCGGTCCCGAGCGCGACGGCCGCCGCCGACACCTCGGGCGCGACCGGCGCCGGGGCGACCGATTCGACCAGGATCCCGGCGTCGTGCACATTCCGGGCGATCGGGAAGACCGCCACGGCGCCATCGACGGCGCGGGCGACGATGACCGAGAGCTCCGCGGCGAAGTCGATCTCGCGCTCGGCGAGGAGGGTGGACCCTTCGGGCCGTCCGAGCCGTTGCCACGCGTCGTCGAGCTCGTCGACCGTCGCGATCCGGACCTGGCCCCGGCCGTCGTAGCCACCGATCGGCACCTTGAGCCGCATCGGCATGCCGAGGTCGGACGCCGCGGACCGCGCGTCCGCCACAGAACGGACCTCGCGCCACGGGGCGACGGCGATCCCTGCACCCTCCACGAACCGCCGCTCGGCGAGCCGGTCCTGGGTCACGACGAGGGGCTCGCGACCGGGCCGCACCGGCAGGCGTGTCTCGAGCGCGGCGACCACATCGGCGGCGACATGCTCGAGCTCGTAGGTCACCACAGCGCTGACCTCGGCGAGTCGCAACGCGGCCTCCACGTCCTCGTATGAACCGATGACGACGAGGTCGGCGACGGCTGCCGCCGGACATTCGGGATCGGGATCGAGCACGGCGAGGCTGTAGCCCATCGATCGCGCGGCGATGCCGAGCATCCGTCCAAGCTGCCCGCCACCGAGGATCCCGATGACGGCAGGCGGCTCGATAGGCGACACGGGGTCCACGCTCGCGAGTGTACGGGCCGCGACCTCCGGGACGCTCCGCTAGCATCGGGCCATGACCGAACGGACCGCGCTCATCCTCGACGTCGACACCGGGATCGACGACAGCCTCGCGCTCCTGTACGCGGCGGGATCGCCCGAGGTCGAGCTCGTCGCGGCGACCTGCGTCTCGGGCAACATCGAGGCCCGCCAGGTGGCGATCAACACGCGGGCCGTCCTCGAGCTGGCCGGCCGCGCCGAAGTCGAGGTCGCGCTCGGGCACGAGACGCCGCTCGTTCGCGCCCTCGAGACGACGCCCGAGACCCACGGCCCGCAGGGCCTCGGGCACGCCGAGCTCCCGCCGCCGACCCGACCGCTCTCGGATCGCCACGCCGTCGACCTGATCCTCGAGGAGGCCCGACGGCGGCCGGGCGAGATCGCCCTCGTGACCCTCGGGCCACTGACCAACCTGGCCATCGCCGTCCTGCGCGAGCCCGGCCTGCCGCGCCTGCTCCGGAGCTACACGCTGATGGGCGGCGCGTACGGCGTGTCGGGCAACACGACCCCGACCACCGAATGGAACATCCACTGCGACCCCGAGGCGGCCAAGATCGTCTTCCGGGCGTGGGCCGCGGCGCGCGAGGCGGACCCGACCATCGCCCGACCGCTCGCGCTGGGTCTCGACGTCACCGAACAGGCGCGGATCCCCCCCGACGACGTCGTCCGGCTCGCCCGCCGCGCCGGCAGCACGCCCGACGATTCGATCGCGCTGGCGCGTGGCGAGGAGCCGATGCAGGCCACGCGTTCGGTGGCGAGCAACCCGGTCGTCCGCTACGTCGCGGATGCGCTGCGCTTCTATATGGAATTCCACGCCAAGAACGACGGCTTCTACGGGGCGTTCATCCACGATCCGCTGGCGGTCGCCGCGGCGCTCGACCGGAGCCTGGTCACGACCGAGGCGCTCTACATCGACGTCGAGACGCACGGCGAGATCACGGCCGGCATGACCGTCGCGGACCGGCGGCGACTGACCGGCCACCCTCCGAACCTCGATGTGGCCGTCGGCGCCAACGTCCCGCTCTTCCTCGACCGCCTGGTCGAGCGTGTCGGTGGGCTGGCGGCGGACCACCCGGACGTGGCACGCTAGAAAGGGAGAGGGAGCGATCGGCGCTCGCCGGTCGGAGGTGACAGGAGGCCATCCATGAGTTGGGGCCGATTCGACACGCGGACGATCGTGCTCATCCCTATCGCAATCGCGATCAATATCGTGCTGGGCCAGACCGTGGGGACTGCGCTCAAGGTCCCGATCTACGTTGATTCGATCGGGACGATCTTGGTTGGGGTGCTTGCCGGGCCGATCCCGGGTCTCGTCACCGGGCTGCTGGCCAATCTCATCTGGACCTACGTGCTGCCCGCGCCGTTCCATTCCGACTACGCGGCGCCGTTCGCCGTCGTCGCGGCGGAGATCGGCTTCGTGTCCGGGGTCCTCGGGCAAGTCGGCTGGTTCCGAAGCCGGCCGAACACCCCACCTGGTCACCTCGTCGTCGGAGCCGTCGTCGTGGCCCTCGTCCTACTGGCGATCGGCTACTACGGGTTCCTGCCGTTCTACACGAACGGGACGTTCACCTTCCTGGGCGACACGGCGGCGGCCGGCCCGTTCTTCACCATCGTCGGCTACCTGATCGGGATCGGAATCATTGCGGCGATCGTCGGGTTGGTGGTGCTGCTCTTCGTCCGCCGGGACCTCGGCGTAGCCTATGTGGCGATCGGTGGCCTGATCTGCGGCATCCTGTCGGCGCTCATCTCGGCGCCGATCTCCGCCGTCGTGTTCGGCGGGGTCACGGGCTCGGGCACCGACTTCCTCGTCGCGGCCTTCCAGAAGGGTGGATCCGACCTCCAGACCGCCGTCCTGCAGCAAGGCCTGTTGTCCGACCCGATCGACAAGACGCTCGAATTCTTCATCGCCTTCGTGATCCTGCAGACGCTCTCACGCCGCTTCGTATCGCGCTTCCCGCAGGGTGAGAAGGCCGTCGGCCTGGAGCAGGCATAGGGATCTCGCCGCCGGTCGGGGCGATCCTGGAAGGCGACCTCGACCCGGCTGACGCAGGGCTGATCAGGCGGCTCGTGCCGCCCACACCCAGCCCCTATCACCGCCTCAATCCTCTGACGAAGGCGGTCATCGCGACGGTCGGGTCTGTTGGGGCGTTCGCCGCCGGCGGCTATCTCGGCCCGATCGCCATCATCGTGGTCATGATGCTCCTGGCGAGTCGGGCGGGGGTCATTGCCCGACTGGTGCGCGTCTCGCTGCTACTGACCACACCGATCGCCGTGTCCGTGGTGCTCGTGAGCGTCTTCACCCGGGCCGGAACGAACGTGCTCTTTTCGATCGGCCCGTTCGACGCGACGGCCGAGGGCGTCGACTTCGCGGCGCAGACCCTGGTGCGCCTGTTCGCGATCTCGCTTTCGATCGGACTGTTCGTCATGACGACCGATCCACGCGCCTTCGTCTTCGACCTGGAGCGACGCGGTGTCTCACCGCGCATCGCCTTCGTGGCGGTGGCCACCATCGAAGCCGTGCCGGCTCTCGTGGAACGTGCCGGCGTCATCGGGGAGAGTCAACGCGCCCGCGGCCTCGACACCGAAGGCAGCCTCCGGGCGCGGCTCCGCGGTGTTCTGCCGCTGGTCGGGCCTGTGATCATCGGAGCTCTGACCGATGTGGAGGAGCGAAGCCTCGCTCTCGAGTCCAGGGCCTTCAGCCGGCCAGGGAAGCGGCACCTGCTGTGGTCGATGCCCGACACGACCTGGCAACGCGGGCTCCGCTGGGTCCTGCTCGCGCTGCTCGCGGCGATCGCCGTGGCCCGCGTCACAGGCCGGATCTGACCTGATGTTGGCGTTGCGCAACGTCGGGTATCGGTACGCGGGTTACGCCAACCTCGTCCTCCACGATATCGACCTGACGTTGGCGGACGGCGAGATCGTCGGCGTCGTCGGCGCCAACGAGGCCGGCAAGTCGACCCTTTGCCTGGTCGCTTCCGGACTGGCGCCGGGCTCGATCGGTGGAAATCTCACCGGCTCGATGACGATCGACGGGGTCGATATGGCGGGTCGGCCCCTCTACGAATTCTCGACCCGGGTCGGGATCGGATTCCAGAACCCGGCGACCCAGCTTTCGGGAGTCACCGGATCGGTCTTCGAAGAGGTCGCTCTTGGACCGATGAACCTGGGCCTCCGTGCGCGAGACAGCGTGGAGCGGACGAACTCGGCCCTCGCGACGCTCGGCGTCGAAGGTCTCGCCGAGCGCGAGCCACGCCGATTGTCGGGTGGCGAGGCCCAGCTCGTGGTCATCGCGTCGTTGCTGGCGATGCGGCCTGCCCACCTCGTCCTCGACGAGCCGACCGCCCAGCTCGACCCGGAGGGCACACGATTGGTCGGCGAAGCCCTCAGACGTCTTGCCGATGCCGGGACGGCACTTCTCGTCGCCGAGCACAAGACGGACCTTCTCGAAAGATTGTGTAGTCGGATCGTGGCGATCGACGGAGGCCGGATCGCCCTCGACGGCCCGGCGCGCGAGGTGTTGGCCGACCCTCGGCTCGAGGCCTTTGGCGTCGAGGCGCCGTCCGGCATCCGGCTCGCTCGAGCGCTGGCCGCGCGCGGCCTCGATGCAACCTTGATCGATGCGGCGGCGGGCCGCCCGTGACGTCGCTGGCGTTCGACCGCATCGGCTTCGTCTATCCCGACGGGACCCGTGCCCTATCGGACGTCGACCTCGCGATCGCGCCCGGCGAATGTGTCGCGATCGTCGGCCAAAACGGCAGCGGCAAGTCCACCCTGGTCCGCCATCTCGACGGGCTGTTGCGGCCGACCGAGGGTCGTGTCCTGCATGACGGTGCCGATGTCGTCGCGATGCGTGTCGCGGCTCTGGCCGCGCGTGTCGGGATCGTCTTCCAGAACCCCGACCGTCAGATCTTCGCGGGCAAGGTCCGCGCGGAGGTCGAGTTCGGTCCGAGGATCCTCGGCCGATCGGCCGCTGTGGCATCGGCGGCCGCGGCCGACGCGTTGGCAGCGGTCGGGTTGACCGAGCTGGCCGAGGCGAACCCGTACGACCTTGGGTACTCCCGGCGCAAGCTCCTGACCCTAGCCTCGATCCTGGCGATGGGAACCCCGGTCGTCGTGCTCGATGAACCGACGACCGGCCAGGACGCGCGTGGCGTCGCCCGCGTCCAGAGGGTCATCGCCGACCTCCACGCTGAGGGTCGGACGGTCATCGCGATCAGCCATGACATGCGATTCGTCGCGGAGACGTTCGAACGGGTCGTGGTCATGGGCAGCGGCCGGATCCTCCTTGATGGAACGCCGGCAGAGGTGTTCGCCGACGCCGCGTGGCCCACTCTGGCGACGACGTATCTCGAGGCGCCGCTCGCGGCTCGCATCGGCAGCCGACTTAGGCTCGGCTCGACGCCGACCGATGCCTCGTTGGTCGAGGCGCTGGCGGCACGACAGGCCTGACGCCGTCAGCCCCGGCGGTCGGCCCGACCGGTCGCCACGACCACCAGCAGGAACGAGGTTTCGACGACATCGATCCCGCCGATGACGAGCGCCACGAGGAGGGGCAGCGCGTCGCCGAGCGCCCAGCCCGCGCCGGCCGCCGCGGCGGCGACCGCGAGGAACACCAGCCGGACGCCACGGATCAGGCTCGGGACATCGTCCGTCCCGCCCGCGAGACGGACGAGACCCCGCGCCAGCAACACGACGGCGACCGCGGCCGATCCGCCGACCAGGGCGGCCCGGATGAGGGCCGGTGGATGGACGATCGCATCGAGCGCATTCCCCTGCGCGCCGACGACCGTCGCCGCGACGACCGCGATCACGCCGCCGGCGAGCGCACCGATGGGCGCCGTCCGCCCACCCATCCCCACAGGACCTCGCATCCGGCCATCGTATGGGACTTCGGCTATCCTGCCGACCTCATGCGTCGGCCTCGCCGCTCGATCCGCGGGTTCGCGGTCGCCGTGGCGATCGCGCTCATCGCCGGCTGTTCCCCGACCAGCCCCACGCCGGCGCCAACGACGACCATCGACACGGTCTCGCCCGCTCCGTCCGGCTCGGCCGCGCCCTCGTCATCCCCGAGCGCCGCCCTCTACCAGGTCCCGCCCGCGCACTGGACCGATTGCGGCAAGGGCTTCCTGTGCGCCGAGATCCGCGTCCCACGCGACTACAAGGTCCCCGCGAGCGGCTACCTGAACCTGTCCATCGTGCGGTCGCCGGCGACGGATCCCAAGAACCGGATCGGGTCGATCGTCGTCAACCCCGGTGGGCCGGGGGCATCGGGCGTCGACTTCGTCCGCGAAGAGGCCGATGCCGTCTTTTCGTCGGCGCTGCACAAGCGCTTCGACATCGTCGGCTTCGATCCTCGCGGCGTGAATTCGAGCTCGCCGATCCGCTGCATCGACAACCTCGACCCGCGCGATCGGCTCGATCCCTCTCCGGACACGCCCGCCGAGCTCACCGCGCTCGTCGATTCGGCACGTGACTATGCCCAGCAATGCGGGGCGCGCAACGCCACGCTGCTGCCCGACCTCTCCACCGACGCGGTCGCGCGGGACCTGGACCTGATCCGCGAAGCGATCGGCGAGAAGCAGATCACGTACGTGGGCTTCTCCTACGGGACCCTCATCGGATCGCTCTACGCCGACCTGTACCCCGACCACATCCGGGCGATGGTCCTCGATGGGGCGATCGACCCAGCGCTCGACCTGGAGGCGTTCCGGTCCGGTCAGGCCAACGCCTTCGAGCACGCCCTGAAGGACTTCCTCGCCGACTGCTCCGCCAGGGCCTCGTGTGCGTTCCACGAGAACGGCCACAGCGCCAAGGCGTTCGACTCGCTGATGGCGTCGATCGAGGCCAAGCCCCTGCAGGCCATCGTCCTCAACAGCCGCCGCGAGATCGGGCCGGCGATCGCCTGGTATTCGGTCCTTGCGGCGCTCTACTCCAAGGGGTCCTGGCCCGCGCTGGCCACATCGCTCGAGCTCGCCAAGCAAGGCAACGGCTCACTCATGGTCCTGCTCGCCGACCCGTACCGCGGCCGCAACGCCGACGGCTCATATTCGAACCAGCAGGACGCCTATACCGCTAATACCTGCCTGGATTTCGCGGCTCCGACCGACATCGCGACCTACACCGCCTGGGCCACGAAGCTGAAGGCCAGCGCGCCGCACTTCGCCCAGATCATCGCCTACAACGACCTGCCCTGTGCCTTCTGGCCCGTGCCCGCCGAGCGGACGCCGGGCCCCGTCAAGGCGGCCGGAGCGGCCCCGATCGTGGTCGTCGGCTCGACCGGCGATCCGGCTACGCCCTACCCGTGGG